>NZ_JAEQDE010000155.1:0-10411 GCF_020737865.1 Microcoleus sp. PH2017_35_SFW_U_B | reverse complement strand
TAAAGCCGGAATAGCCGTGATCTCATTCGATTTTTTGTCAACTTTAACTTGTCCTAAAACTAATCTTTGACTGGTCGCCCAAGCACTGACCATATGAATGGCTTTTTTATTTCCTCCTCGATCGTAAGAATGGCGAAGAGTTTTTCCATCAAGTGCAATTACTTCTCCTCTCCTTTAAGCAGCTAATAGATTGAATCCAACTCAAAAAACATTTCTGAAATTGTTCCGGATTCAGGCGAGAAAATACTCGCGCAATTGTGTCATGGGAAGGTATGCCATTCGGTAATTCTAAAATTTCTTTTAACCATTCATATTTGGCTCGCCCATAACTTTCGATATCCACCCATGTATCAGCGCCGCAAATCACGGCACAAATTGAGAGGGTGATAATATCAATTAATTGATGATGTCTCGTCCGCTCGACTCTTGGATCTTCTAGGTCATAAAAATGGTCGGCGATGGTAATTTTAGGTTTGAGTTTCATACAGGTAAACCCTAATTAAATAATTTGTAGTTACTCAACGATTATTCTCCAATATACCATATTCTGCTAATCTAAAGTTTAGATGCGTTCGCCCTGATAGCACTGTAGATTTCGATCGCGATGTCAAAGTTCCTAATTATGCGCGTTCTGGAATTCAGGAAGTATGGCTGTGGGATCTTGAGGAAAACTGTTTGGAAGTTTACCGCCAGCCGACGATAAATGGCTACACTTCAATACAAAAGTTTGAACGCGGACAACAAATTTCGCCGCTGGCTTTTCCCGATTTTGTAGTGAGTATTGATTTAATCTTGGGTTAGGCTGACTTTTATCTTATTTTCGATTCCCACTCCCAATTACCAAAACCTTAGACTTACTATATAATTAATTTAACTCCTCAAATCAGCGAAAGTTTTATGACTGTTGCTAAACCATTTGAATTGGGAGTCACCCATCTCCCAGACCACACCGAACTGCCAGAGTCTGACGGTACTTTTGTGAAAAACTTTCAAGAACTGCCTCAAAGCATTATTCTCACCGATTCCCTGCGGCCTGTATTGCAAAAAATTCACCCTGACGGACGGTACCGCATCGGTCAAGATTGCGGGATTTATTGGCGTTTAACTGACCCTCCCGAACGCGGCGCCGAAGCACCAGATTGGTTTTACGTCCCCAATGTACCGCCACTTTTAAATGGTCAGGTGAGGCGTTCCTATGTATTGTGGAAAGAATACGTTGCACCGCTAATTGCAATTGAATTTGTGTCGGGGAACGGTTCAGAAGAACGAGACAGAACTCCACCGCCAGATCCAGATAGAGAAGAACAACCAGAACAAAAACCTGGCAAATTCTGGGTTTACGAACAGGCGATCCGCATTCCTTTTTACGGGATTTATGAAGTGAAAAAAGCGGCTGTAGAAATGTATCATTTAGAAGACAACCGCTATCAGCGCCTGAGTCCGAACGATCGCGGACGCTATCCGATTCCCCAGCTTGGAGTTGAATTGGGAATCTGGCAAGGGGAATATGATGAGATGAATTTGCCTTGGTTGCGTTGGTGGGATAGTGAAGGCAATTTGTTATTAATAGGGGAGGAACGTGCTCAACAAGAAAGCCTTCGCGCTCAACAAGAAAGCCTTCGCGCTCAACAAGAAAGCCTTCGCGCTCAACAAGAAAGCCTTCGCGCTGACGAAGAACGACTTCGGGCAGATCGTTTGGCAGAAAAGTTGCGCCAAATGGGCATTAATCCCGATGAATTGTGATTGTTTTGTTAGTTGTTGAATTCTGGGTAATCGCTCTTTTTTTATGACAGAAATATCATAAATTGGGAAAGGACGATTACCTATGGGATAGCTGCGCTTTACGACCATTGATAAATTGCAAAATTAAAGATATTTAATTTTTAATAAAAATTCTTAAAATTCTTGAAAAATTATATATTTGTGGAATTTTTTATAAAGATTTAATCTTTGCCCAACGTAAGTGCTAGTATCATAAGCCTAAAGCTAGGGGTGCCCGCAGATCCGGGCTGAGAAAACACCCTTAGAACCTGAGTCTGGGTAATACCAGCGGAGGGAAGCTGTTTATGAAGGACATTAAGATATGCGTACCGAATGGATCGCTAAGCGTCAGGGTCACAGCAACGTATCTCAAATGCACTACGCCCGTCAAGGTGTCATTACTGAGGAAATGGACTTTGTTGCTAAGCGAGAAAATCTCCCAGGAGAACTGATCCGCGCCGAAGTAGCGCGGGGACGGATGATTATTCCCGCTAACATCAATCATACGAATTTGGAACCAATGGCGATCGGCATTGCGTCTAAATGCAAAGTCAATGCTAACATCGGTGCATCTCCGAACTCTTCCAATATGGAAGAAGAAGTTGACAAGCTTAAACTAGCAGTTAAATACGGTGCTGACACCGTGATGGACTTGTCCACCGGCGGTGGCAATTTGGATGAAATTCGTACTACGATTATCAAAGCTTCACCAGTTCCTATCGGCACTGTACCAATTTACCAAGCTCTAGAAAGCGTGCACGGTAATATGGAAAGTCTGACGGCGAATGACTTCCTGCATATCATTGACAAACACGCTCAACAAGGCGTAGATTACCAAACAATTCACGCCGGAATTCTGATTGAGCATTTGCCGTTAGTCAAAAATCGGCTGACTGGGATTGTTTCTCGCGGCGGCGGTATTTTGGCGCGGTGGATGCTACACCACCACAAACAAAATCCTCTCTACACTCACTTTAACGACATCATTGAAATCTTCAAGAAATATGATGTTTCGTTTAGTTTGGGAGATTCTTTGCGCCCCGGTTGCACTCACGATGCGTCGGATGAAGCTCAATTAGCTGAACTCAAAACTTTGGGACAATTAACTCGCAAAGCTTGGGAACATGATGTGCAGGTAATGGTGGAAGGCCCGGGCCACGTACCTATGGATCAAATTGAGTTTAATGTCAAGAAACAAATGGAGGAATGCTCGGAAGCTCCTTTCTATGTTTTGGGGCCGTTGGTGACTGATATTGCACCAGGATATGACCACATTACCTCAGCGATTGGGGCGGCGATGGCTGGTTGGTACGGTACTGCTATGCTGTGCTACGTGACTCCTAAGGAACACTTGGGATTGCCGAATGCTGAGGATGTCAGAAACGGGCTGATTGCTTACAAAATTGCGGCTCACGCTGCGGATATCGCGCGCGGCCGTAAAGGTGCGCGAGACAGAGACGACGAACTCTCGAAGGCGCGTTACAATTTTGATTGGAACCGTCAATTTGAGCTATCGCTCGATCCTGAAAGAGCAAAGGAATATCACGACGAAACTTTGCCAGCAGATATCTACAAAACTGCGGAATTCTGTTCGATGTGCGGGCCTAAGTTCTGTCCGATGCAGACTAAGGTTGATGCCGATGCTTTGACTGAGTTGGAGAAATTTCTTGCTAAGGAACCTGTAGCGCTAAGCTAACTATATTGCTAGGGCGGGCGGATAAATTCGCCCACCCTTCCCAATTCAAAAGGCACTAACTTTTTGTTTGGTAGAGGACAAAATATTCTGCATAACTTCTTTCGCCACAGCTTTTACCACATTAATACTGACGCTATTGCCCAGTTGATAGTAAGCTTTATCATCATTGAAATGCAGTACAAAACTATCGGAAAAACCTTGTAACCGTGCGGCTTCGCGGGGAGTAATTCGCCGGACTCTATGGTTGTGATAAACACCTAATTTATTTGCATCGCTGGCAACAAGTGTTACAGAAATCTTCTGCGGATCTAGAAATTTATAGACTTCAAAGGAAAAGTTACCCGATACAGGTTTATACAAATCATTGTTGCGCTGTAGGTACTTCTTGGCAACCAGTAAATCCAGAATTTCATCAAGATTGGGATGAGCAAAAAAAGTAGCGATTTGTTCTTTAGTTAAAAGCTTCCCATCTTGGTGATGTCCAAATTCTTTATTGCGCCTTTTCAATATAAAACGATTCATCAACTCAATTTCATCTAAACTGCACTGGCCTCGCAAACCCAATTCCCAAGAATGAATCGAATTGCCGCCACGATAGTCGATTAATCGGATTCCGTGCAAGCGATTTAAATCATTGTTAACGATTGGTTTCAATGCCTTGACAAATTCTGGCGAGCAATCATATTTTTGGTCTGGATTGTCTTCCAAAATATCTGCAACTGCGACGGGTTTACTCAACGGGGAAAATAAGGATAACTGTTGATGGTTGCAGGAATGGGAATCTTTTGGGCCTAAGTCGGAAATTAACCCAAATTGGGGCGAAGCATTTAAAATTCCTACTAGGTAAACTCGGACGCGGTTTTGGGGTAAACTAAAGTTGGAGCTGTTGAGTATAAAGTAATCGAAGCTGTAACCTCGATCGGTCATTTCGCTTTTTATAGTTTCTAGGGTTTGTCCGCTGTCGTGGGAGACGAGTCCTCGCACATTCTCAAAAATAAATGCTTGAGGCTTGAAAGTGTCAATCAGCCGTACAATCTCGAAAAATAGTGTGCCTCTGGTGTCTCCAAAGCCTGCTTTTTTGCCTGCGTAGGAGAAGGATTGGCAAGGAAATCCTGCTAGTAAAATATCATGTTCTGGAAGTTGGTCAATTAGTCGGATGTCGCCTGAAGGTGTGTCGCCAAAATTGGTCTGGTAGACTAATTGAGCATCGGGATTGATTTCGCTACTTAATACGCATTCTGTTTCCAGATTCAAGGAATGTGCGGCGGCTTCAAAGGCTAATCTCATGCCGCCTATTCCTGAGAATAAGTCAATGAAACGGATTTTTTGCATGGCGATTTTAGGTATCCGCTCAATAAATCGGGGTAGAGTACCGTGTTGGAAACGATTTTGCGATGTTTGAGTCTCATCATTAAGTGATTTCCCCCGATTTATTGAGCGGATACTATTTTACCATGCTGTGCCTAGATTGTGAACCTTCTTTTTTGCTGTTACCCCTATTTATTGAGCGGATATCTTTTTATCATTTCTCCCCCAAAGTCCGCCAGTACAATTAAATCCTTCAGGAACATATTTCCTGAAAGTGTTGAAGAGTTTACTATTTGAAATAATCCGCTTAACTCTGAAACAGTGACGCTAAGAATAGCAATAAATTGATCTTGAGTTTCTATCAATTTTGGTATAACACTGAGTTATGCTTCCTTTTGAGATAAGTCGGAAGGCGAAAACATCGAAGCTAACTCACGGATTTCTTCAACTGTTCTTCTGTAATTGTGAGTTGACATTTTGGGTTGTCTGTGGTAATGAGTGCTGTGAATTTGATGCGATCGCCCGCCGTTCTCGCTATTAAATGTTCGGCGGCAGTTGACGCGATTTTTTAGGCTAGGAGATTGGCGATCGCACTTTTACCTATTGCTTGCTACTAATCCATTCCTTGAGATCGGCGATCGTAAAAACAGCCTGAAAATCCAATCCCTGCTCGCGATATAATTGAGCTCCACCTTGCTCTCGATCGATCAGCGACAACACGCGATCGACTTTATAGCCAGCACCCCGCAGCCTCTCCACCGCCTGCATCGCCGACTTACCCGTCGTTACGACATCTTCCAACACCGCCACATTCGTCCCTTCAGGCAACACAGGCCCCTCAATATACGCCATTGTCCCGTGTCCCTTCGTCTCTTTGCGGACAATTAGCGCCGGAATCGATCGACCTTCCAGAGCCGAAACCACACTCACAGCAGTTACAATCGGGTCAGCACCCAACGTCAAACCGCCCACAGCCTGCACTTGAGGTGGCAGCATCGAGAAGAGTACGCGCCCCGTCGCCAAAGCACCTTCAGCGTGCAAAGTCACCGGTTTGCAGTTGATATAATAAGAACTTTTCTGCCCCGAAGACAGCACAAAGTCGCCCTCGCGGTACGCAAACTCGCACAATAAATCCAAAAGTCGATCGCGCAACACCTTTAAATCAGCAGCATCCATAACTTAACACCTTGTAGAAAACGCAAATAATCCGCCGATAATCAGTCTATATTGGAACCGTAATTAATCTAGAAGCTGAAATTTATGAGTCAAAAGTTAAAAAGCCTCAGCAGTGCGTTGATTCTCGCTGTCGCCTCTGCCGCACTGGCATCCGTCAAACCTGCTCAAGCAGATACAGCCCGATTTAGCCCCGTTGGTGACAACTTCAACCGACAATTCTTTGAAGCTTCAGGAGACTTTTATCACAACGTCAGCTTGCAAGGTTACATGGGCGACTATCTAGGAATTGGTTCCCCCAGCGGCGTAGTTGCCTTTCCCGAAAAAGAAATCGAGCGCGATGCCAGTCGCGTCAGCGGCCTCTACCGACGAGTAATGCAGCGGCAGGTTTCCAGCGACCCTATTCTTCGCGTTCCCGATGCCACCAATCCCTTTGATGCCTCAGTTATGGCCTTGCCCGCAGCCTGCCAGGTAGCACCTCAACCGAGCGGCTGTTTCGCTCCTGGGAGCCGAGTCCAAGAACCGTTTGTACCGCGGCAGCAGCAAGAGTCGGAGGCAGTACCAGGCCCGGTTAGAGGACTGTACAATGTATCACCGGCTCGTGGAAATTAATTAGCGATGAGAAAATTGGTTTGTAGTAAGGACTTTAGTCCTGATTTACTCAAACTCACAGATAAGGACTGAAGTCCTCACTACGAACCTTGATTACTGATGAGAAAATTGGTTTGTAGTAAGGACTTTAGTCCTGATTTACTCAAACTCACAGATAAGGACTGAAGTCCTGACTACGAACCTTGATTAGCGATGAGAAAATTGGTTTGTAGTAAGGACTTTAGTCCTGATTTACTCAAACTCACAGAAAGGACTGAAGTCCTCACTACGAACTTACTGATTGTGAAACTATGCTGCCGTCAGGCATGATTGTCCCTTGCAAATGAGCGCCGTCGAGATTAGCTCCAGCCAAATTGGCTCCTCTGAGATTTGCCCCTGTCAAATTCGCCCCTCTCAAATCAGCTTTACCGAGGTTTGTCCAGCGGAAATCGGCAGCACTCAAGTCCGCAAAACTAAGATTTGCCCTAAAAAGATATGCTCCCGTGAAGTGAGCTTCCCCGAGGTTAGCTTTAGAGAAATTGGCTGCGTAAAAATGTGCTTCAATCAATTCGGCTTGATTGAGATTGGCTTGACTGAGATTAGCATGATTGAGGTTCGCGCCGATCGCATTAACTCGAAACATTGCCGCCCCGATTAAATTCGCATCTCCTAAATCGGTTTGTTGGAGAATCGCACCACTGATGTCCGCCCCAATTAAATTAGCCCCGCTCAAATCTGCCCCCCGGAGGTCGGCCGCTCGGAGATTTGCTCCCGTTAAATTAGCTTTAACTAATTTAGTATCGAGGAGTTGTGCTCCAGCAAGATTTGCTAAACTGAGATTAGATTCAGCAAGGTTTGCTGTAATTAATTTAGCCTTAAACAAGTCTGTTTTAAAAAGGTTACACCGCCCAAGATACGCACCTCTAAAATTTGCTTCAGCGAGGTTAGCTTCGCTCAGATCCGGTTCGAGGTTTGGGTTGAGATTTCTCCATTCAATCCAAGTAACTGCACCTTTTTTTAGCAGCGCTAAATGCTGTGTATTTGCCATAATTGCATCTCCTATAACCCCTATTCCTTGCGACCAAAAATTGCTGGATTTTCGCGACCAGATACGCTTTCCACCGCCGCAATTGCTGCCTGGGAACCTGCTATAATATCTCGTTCTGCTCCGCCGAGGTAAAGCCGTCCGAAACTACCGACAGCCTGAACTTCTAAGATGTTAATAGATGCACCTTTTTCTGCTTCATTGGCTGCCAGCGCTGCATAGGCGGCCGGTTCTACTTCTAAGACGTAAAGCGTTTGTCCCGCCAGCAGCAACTGTCCGCGCCTGCTGCGGTTGATTAATTGGGTTTGGTGGGGGTCGATGTTGCGAATAATTTGACTGGAAATGACTCGCGGTTTGATACATTCTTCTCTACGGACTCCGATGAATTCTAGAATTGCTTTGCCTGCGGCCCTGGTTTCGCCCTGCTGGCCCGAGTGTACTTCCAGCAAGCCGTACAGGCGCTCGACTATCTGCACTCCAGGGCGCACGGAGGCTGATTTGAGGGCGACATCGGTAATTCGGTTAATTTCGATGCCAGGGGAGATTTCTATCCACAGCGACGCATCCCCCGGCAGTGGCAAGAATCCGGCGGCGACAGTGCCTATGTATGCTGCGTGCTGTGGCTGCAAGTTGTCTAGAAATACGTAGCTGCGTAGCTCTATTCCCAATTTGTTTTAATCTCCGTCGATCGAGCTTTTGTTGTCTGTGCAATATCTGAGTTTACCTTTTTTTGTCAACAGTACATTGTCTGTATGATTTTTGACGGTTGACGGTTGACGGTTGACGGTTGACGGTTGACGGTTGACGGTTGACTGTTTGAACAATACCGATGCGGCCGGAAACGATATGAGATACACCCCTCGAAGTGACGTTTTGGGCTTTGCGAGCTATGTTTAATTTCGTATGACCACTAAAAATTTGATATCAATCTGTAGTAATAGCTGGAGTTAATCAATCTTTACTGCTACAGGTGGATTTAACTTTGAAAGGCGATCGATATAGTGATGATAGTTAAAGATTTTTGCCAACAGAGAGCATTTGAATTATGAAACGTTCTGACTTATCCAAAGCAATCGGTGCAGGTATTATCGCTGCTGGTCTAGCCATTGTGCCAGCTAACTTGCCTGCTTCGGCTCAGACAAATACAACTCCGGGTACTAACAGCAGAGATACTACCACTACCACTACTACTCCTCGCTCTGGTGTCTACAGTGCTGAGAACGATCGCGATTTTGATTGGGGATGGTTGGGCTTGCTCGGCTTGTCCGGTTTGCTCGGTTTAATGCCCCGCAAACGCGAAGAAAATGTCCGCTATACCACTACAACTGGCGATCGCGATCCAGCAGTTCGTACAGATTACCGCTAATACTAGGGTATAACGGGCTGTGGGCATGATGCAGGGACAGGATGTTTTAACCTGTCCGAATAGCGCCAACAATCATCAAAAAACCTCCATCTGTGAGGTTTTTTTATTGGATACGATCGGCAATCAATTGGTTCGTGGTGAGGACTTTAGTCCTCAGGAATGAGAATTAAATAACTTACAATTTTATGATTCTTGTCCTTTCTTGACGGGCGGGACGCCCATCCCACAAATATGTGTAAATTATTTAATTTTCGCTCCTCAGACCGAGAGAGGACTAAAGTCATTACTACAAAACTATTTTATTTGTTTCTTCTTCTTCTTCTTCTTCTTCTTTTTCCTTCGCGTTCTTCGCGCCTTTGCGGTTCGTTAAATAAAGATTTTTAGCAGCAAAAAATAGTTTAAATTAAAAAATGTTTTTGCCCGATCGCTCCACGAACACATCCAACATCGCCTGCACCAACTTGTCTGGATCTAAAGGCTTACAAATGTGCCGCTGGAACCCCGCAGTCAGGGCTTGCTGGTAGTCAATTTCTCCAGCATAGGCGGTAAGGGCGATCGCGGGAACCAATCCGCCTTGCTCCGGCGGCAGAGCCCGCACCTGCCGCAGCAACATATAAGGGGCTTGCGATTAAATATAACCCCAGTTATCCTAGAAGAGTAGGAAACAAAAAATCTGACATAAGCGGTTGTTACTTCTGTAATTGGGATGCTAGAAATGATCTTGAGTGAGCCAGTGAAATTAACATTCAAAGATGCGGCAAAAAAACTGACAGGCTATCGCCGTCGAGACTTTATGGCAAAAGTGGCTGAAGACTACTTTAATGCTTGGGCCCGCAAAGTAGAAACATTTATGGGGTGGAACCGAGACAGTGTTCAACTAGGCTTACATGAACGACAAACCGGGTTGATTTGTGTGGATAATTACCGGGCACGAGGGCGACATAAAAGTGAAATTTTGCTGCCCAACTTAGAAGCCGATATTCGTTCTTTAGTAGATCCAGAGTCCCAGGCAGACCCCAAGTTTCAATCGACATTTTTGTATGCCCGGATCACGGCCATGGCGGTACGAGCGGCATTAGTGAGTCAGAAGAACTACGACAGTGAGCAATTACCTTCTCGTCAGACAATTGGCGCGATTTTAAATCGAATGGGGTATCGCCTAAAAAAACACAAAAAACCAAGCCCTTGAAAAAAATTCCCGAAACTGATGCGATTTTTGAGAATGTATTGAAGGAGAATCAAGCCTCCAATCTAGATGTCAAGTCTCTGCGAATATCAATTGATACCAAAGCGAAAGTAAAAATTGGCAACCTGTCACGGGGAGGTAAAGCCAGAACCATCGAACCGAAATCGGCTGACGATCATGATACCGAGTGGCAAGCTGTATTAGTCCCCTTTGGCATTCTTAACACTCAAAGTGATCAACTATCGATTTATATGGGACAGTCCGCTGAAACTACAGATTTTATTG
>NZ_JAEQDE010000154.1:0-10478 GCF_020737865.1 Microcoleus sp. PH2017_35_SFW_U_B | reverse complement strand
TCTCAAAAAGGTGAGGTATGACTGACAGGTTATATAACCACTGAAACCAAGAGGGCCCAAGCCCAACAACGTCCGCGAATCTTTCTGAGAACCGCTATATCAATTGACTTTTGATATATTGAAACTCCCGAATCTGAGCTTTTTTAAGGCAATTGATAACTGCTCGATCGCACAATCAATTCACCTTGACTGGGGTTGCGGCTGAAGATAAAAGCTCCTTCTTTAGTTTCACCGCTTGACAAAAAATCAATTTGCTGATCTCCAGATTCCAAGACTTCGCCCTTGACGCGCAGTTCCGCTACAACTTGCACTGATTCTGCCGTTTCGCCGCCCGTGTTAGTAACTTTAAACGGTACGTAAAATTGCCCTTTGGTGGCGCGAATTGGCTCGTTGCGAGTCACAGAAATCACAGGAGGTTCCTGTTTTTTAGTCACCCAGTTGTAAAGTACGAGTCCGGTGATGGTAGACAGGATCGAACAGGCGATCGCAAATGTTACCCATTCAGCAAAAGTTCTTTTTTCCGGTTGTTCCATTTTACTTTCGGCATTACTGTCACTCATACCGCCAACCTCCCCGCCGCGCCGCCAACAGTCGCCGGCAATCCCAATACTAACGTATAGCCCAACCAAACAGACCAAGGGTCGTCAAAGCTGAGTTTGTGGAAGAAAAACAACATAAATGCAGAAGCCACCAGCGATACTAAATACGCCATCACAGTTTCGCTGAGGGGACGCTGAAAAATTCCTCGCTGCTGCTGGCGTTTTGCTTGAGAAGTAAAGTCGGCTGCGAATACAATACCGTAGGAAATTAGCAGCGAAGCGGCGATAATTGCTAATTGCCAAGGTGGCGAAATAGCTGCCGCTAGCATGGGAATTTCGTCAGTTGGGGCGATGTTGAAAGCAATTATCATCGCGCCAATTAAAGTAGCACCGATATCTGCTAAAGTGGGATTAATCATCGGTTCGCTGTCGCTGTCTGAGCTTTGATAGCGATCGCCACTCAAGAAACCGCTTGCCAGGGCCACTCCCAAGGCAAAGGGCAAGCCTTCAAAAATGATTTTCCCCAAAGCTTGTTGCAGCGGAGTATCCGGCGTAATTTCCCGGAGCAAAAACAGGATAACAGCGGCGCAGACAATGCCAATCGCGATCGCTTCTACGGTATCGATTGCAGCATCCCGCCACCGGATGTCCTTAGTTTTGCGAAAGCCTTCAGTGCGAGTCAGCAAGAAAACGACGATAAAAGTAGTTATAATGGCGATCGACATTTGCGCTGGTTTAGTAGAGGAACCGATCCACCAAACCTCCATCGTATACAGCAGCGGAATCCCGAACAAAAATCCGCCAGATGCACCTCGAATGATATCGTTTAGTTCATTTGACCACTGATTTTTACGTCTTTTTGACTTGTTCATATTTGAGTGAAAACGCGCCTCTAAAAATTGGGAAATTAACTATTTTTTAAACATTCTCTATAATACAATATTTATGGTATTCTTTCTCTAACCCGGGACAGAGATTTTATATTATGTCATGTCCGATTACGCGCAATAAAAAAGGTTTGTAGTGAGGACTTTAGTCCTCGGAATGGATGCGGACTAAAGTCCTCACTACAAACCAATATAGCAGAATTTTCCTCTTCTGTATCAGTTGTTTCTTTCACCAGAACAATAACTCTGACTTCTTGGTTAGCTGCTAAGTATTTTAAGATGGTATCGGGAAATTCTATTTTCCCGCCCTCTGTGACTTTTGCTGGAAACTCGTAGGCTTTCGTGATTGTTATATCTGGTTTTTTACAACATTATGCAGTTTGTGATTTAGTTTCTATTTGCTTAACTTGATTCTGCAACCTTTCAACTTCATCAATTAACTGCAACACTGTAATTGCAATATCAGGTCTAACTTCAGGTTGGGCAGTATTGTCAATCTGTGACTGTGCCCACTTTTGCAGTTGCTTTAACTTTGTTAGTTTGCTAAAGACAGGATTTCCATCATGTTCAGCAATACTAGCAACTTCCTGACTAAATGCAACTAACCTAGCAAATAGTTCATCCTTCCACGAACCTGCAAAAATGCGCTGATTCACTGTATAATGTACCTGGTTAGGATCAGTGAATGTCACTTGAGGATTAGCTAAAAACTTATTATCTAAACCTTGTGATGAATCAAATGTTTCGCAAACACTATTTAATATTTGTGTGAATTGTTCCTGTTCTTCAACTGTCAGCAGACGCTCAAACAACACAGTATGAGTATGTGCAGTAATGCCATTATCTGTAGTTGTACGATTTGTAGAACGAATTTTTAAATCGTTCATGGTGTAATTGTTTTTCATTTATCCTGCTTCCTGGCAAGGTTGAAAGTCAGCTTTTTCATTTAAAAAATCAAAGGCATTAATTGAAAACCATATTTGCTGTGCGGAGAACATCACATTGGCAATTGGCTCAATTCTAGCTTCTCCTCTATCCAGCAGATAGTTTAATTCTACCACAGGCAAAGACATTTCAATAACTGTGCAGCCTAAATCGTCTAAACCTGGTGATAGGGCAGCAAAGAACCAGGCTACTTCTGGATCTAACGCAGCGTACCAACCTTGACCTAATTGTACAGGCTGAGTTTGCAAAACTAGCAAGCGATCGCCATTTAACCCGTTATTCAAAATATCCAATGCACTCTCAATATCTGTACCGTGATAGAGTGTTACGATTGCCATAACTATGACTTGAATAAGTGTGGTTATTCGCAATCGTCTCATAATGTTTGTTGCTAAACAACGATATTTTTTTTCTTTTGATCGTGTTTAGGCATGAGTGTTGAACAACAGCCTCATGATCTGTACTCCTTAAATTCTTCTAGAGGTTCGTCAAAATCATCGGACATCCAAACCATTCCTTTAGCACTCCCTGCTTGCCGATTGGGTTTAGCTTGTTTGGGAATTACTACCAATTTTACAACAGGCTGATTATCTTTACTAATGGCAACTTCTTCACCTCTCATCGCCGCTTCGATTAATTCCAGAAGTTTTTCTTTAGCCTCAACAATGTCTACTTGATACATAACTTGTGCCTCCTTAATATCAATTTACAACATCACCATTCTAACTCAATTCGATAAATCCTCTTCCTCCAAATCAACAGATTGTACTTCCATATCATCCGACTGCAACTGAGCAGGAGTAGCCGGAATCGCTGCAATAATTGCATCTATCACTCTAGCCACCGGAATAATTTCCATCCCCAAATCTGGCACGGATTGATTCTTAGGAATAATCGCCCTTTTGAAACCCAATTTCGCCGCTTCCCTTAGCCGTAACTCTAATTGCGACACCGGCCGCACTTGTCCTCCCAAACCGACTTCTCCGAGCAAAACTGTGCGCGCATCAATTACCCGATCGCGAAAACTGGCCACAACTGCGATCGCCACCCCCAAATCCGCCGCCGGTTCCTCCACCTTCAACCCGCCTACCGACGCCACAATCACATCCAATTTAGACAAAGGAATCCCCACCCTTTTCTCCAAAACAGCCAAAATTTGCTGCAATCTACTACTATCCACACCAGTAGTAGAACGGCGTGGCGCACCAAAACTTGCAGGGCTGACTAACGCCTGAATCTCCACTAAAATCGGTCGAGTTCCCTCGCAAGCAACAGTCGTCGAAGTACCCGGAGAAAATTCATCTTTATTGCCTAAAAACAACTCCGACGGATTATCTACTTCTCGCAAACCATTGGCTACCATTTCAAAAACACCGATTTCGTGAGTCGCGCCAAAACGGTTTTTCATCGATCGCAAAAGGCGATGAGAAGCAAAGCGATCGCCCTCAAAATACAGTACAGTATCTACCAAATGCTCCAAAACCCTCGGCCCCGCCAAAGATCCATCCTTAGTAACGTGACCAACCAAGAATAAAGTAATATTTTCCCTTTTTGCAACCTGCATCAAAGCAGACGTACATTCCCGTACCTGAGCTACCGAACCCGGAGCCGATGTTAAATTAGCAAAATAAATAGTTTGGATGCTATCAATCACCGCCACATTCGGTTTCAGCGCTTCCAACTCCCGCAAAACAACTTCTAAATCCGTCTCTGGAAGCAAGTAGAAATTCTCCGCTGAATTGTCCTGGGAATCCGTTTTAGCCTCCCCATTGCTATCAGATATATTTCCGCCATTGCTTGACAAATTAACCGGATTAGCCACGCCCAAACGCTGCGATCGCAATTTTACTTGCTGACCAGACTCCTCCGCACTAACATAGAGTATTCTATCCTTGCGCGCCAACATATTCGCCATCTGTAATAGCAGCGTCGATTTCCCGATTCCCGGTTCCCCGCCAATCAACACCAGCGAACCCGGAACAATCCCACCTCCCAAAACTCGATCGAGTTCCCCATAGCCAGAAGGCCAGCGAGACTGAGTTTGGTCGGAAATCTGCGATAATCTAAAAGATACCTTTGGTTGACCCTTCGACTTATCAGGAGGCGAACCGCCCACTGACTTAGTTGTCACCCCAGTCAAACCAGCCCGTGGCCCACCAGCAGTATGTGGTTCTAACTGCTCGTCAAAAGAATCCCACTTGTGACAGCTAGGACACCTGCCAAAATATTGTGGTGAATCATACCCACATTCCCGACAAATATATTGTATTCGAGGCTTAGGCATTGTTTACTATGATAAATAGTCACCCTAACATTTAGAAAAGTCTGAGTTAAAGCAATTATCAAGCTTTCAGACCGATCGCCATACACGATTCAATCTGTATATTCTATGATAGGGTACAAAAAATTAAGATTATCTGAAATGTAACTTAAGGAGTGCTCGGTAACTTGGAAAATCATAAAGAAAAAATTCTGGTAGTCGATGACGAAGCCAGTATCCGGCGCATTCTGGAGACTCGCCTTTCCATGATTGGCTACGATGTCGTCACCGCTGCTGACGGTGAAGAAGCTCTCGAAACATTTCGCAACACCGAACCCGACTTAGTAGTTTTGGACGTGATGATGCCGAAGCTCGACGGTTACGGCGTGTGTCAGGAGTTACGCAAAGAATCAGACGTACCCATCATCATGCTAACCGCTTTGGGAGACGTAGCCGATCGCATCACCGGTTTAGAATTGGGCGCCGACGATTACGTCGTCAAACCTTTCTCTCCCAAAGAGCTCGAAGCCCGCATCCGTTCGGTACTGCGCCGGGTTGACAAAAACGGCGCTTCAGGCATTCCCAGTTCTGGAGTCATCCACGTAACTAATATTAGGATTGACACCAACAAGCGCCAAGTTTATAAAGGCGACGAACGAATTCGGCTCACAGGCATGGAATTCAGCTTGTTAGAGCTGCTTGTCAGCCGTTCTGGAGAGCCTTTTTCGCGATCGGAAATTTTGCAAGAAGTTTGGGGATACACGCCAGAACGCCACGTAGACACCCGCGTTGTGGACGTTCACATCTCCCGGCTGAGGGCAAAGTTGGAAGACGACCCCAGCAATCCTGAATTAATTCTCACCGCCCGCGGCACCGGCTATCTATTCCAGCGCATTGTCGAAATTGGCGAAGTCGGTTGACAGTTGACAGTTGGCAGTTGGCAGTTGACAGTTGGCAGTTGGCAATTGGCAGTTGGCAATTGGCAGTTGGCAGTTGGCAATTGGCAGTTGTTAAATTATCAACTACTCCTTATAAAACTTAAGCATAGGTATCCAGAAACCGGGTTTTTCAACCAAAATACTGGTTAAAACCCTCAATCTCGGTTAAAAACCCGGTTTCTTGGTGAGCGAGTGCATCAAAGCCTAAATGACAACTATCAACCATCAACTGTCAACTATCAACTGTCAACTGTCAACTATCAACTGACCAATGACAAAATCTGATCCAAATAAAGTATTGCGGCAATTACCCTTAGTTGCGGGAGGGTTAGCAGGTACGCTGCTGGTGGTCAACCGCTTACTGACAGAGCAAATTACAGACTCTCAAACTCGATCGGACGTTTTGGGAGTAATTATCAGCGCCCTGCTGATTTTAACAGGTTTGCTGTGGCAACAGGTGCAAGCGCGATCGCCCGATTCGGTACAGCTTACCGGCTCTGAAGGCTTCGAGCTGGCGCCGGATTTGCCCGATGCCGTCAAGCTAGAATTAGCCTGGGCGTCGCGTTTGCTGTTGACAAATACGGCCACAAGGGCGATCGTCATTGTATATCAAGGAAAAGTCTTATTGAGGCGCGGCATCTTAGGCATCAATCCCGAAGTCAAGCCAGGGCCAATATTGCAGCGAGTGCTCGACAAAAACAAACCAGTTTATTTAGTAAAGCTCGATATTTATCCCGGCAAAATCGAATTCGACTATTTGCCAGAAAATACCCAAGGAGTGATCTGTCAGCCGATCGGCACTCAAGGCGTATTAATATTAGGTGCTAACGCGCCGCGCAGCTATACCAAGCAAGATGAAAATTGGGTTGAAGGCATTGCCGAAAAACTAGAAAATACCCTCAACCAATTTTAGATTTTAGATTTTAGATTTTAGTTGGTAGGGTTTTGGTGTCCGCAGCTTCGGCTAGAGACAGTCGTAGGGTGCGTCAGAATACGTTATTGTCTCAATCATGGAAAAGCTATTTTCTGACGCACATTCTATCACGAGATGGCGATGGGTGGAGTTGCAGGGGTAGGTCAAATTCAGTTGTTGCAACCATTTTTTACCCTGCTGGCTTCGGCTATTTTGCTTGGTGAAACAGGCGGAGCCGATCGCCCTCGGTACAGCTTGTTTAGTTGTAGCGAGCGTAGCAGTGGGTAAAAAAGCAGCCATTAAGTAATGAGAATTAAATAACTTACAATTTAATGATTCTTGTGGGATGGGCAGGAGAACCCGTACAGAAAGGACGGGTTCTTCTGGCCTATCCCACTTTCAAGAGTGTAAATTATTTAATTTGCGTTCCTAAGCGGGCAGAAGATTTGTGAGGATCTCGACTATATCTAATGACAGATGTAAACCGTGGACTATTTCTATTGAATACTACTAATTAACTAAAACTTTAGGAAAATAGTAATGTTAGATATTGATGAAATGAGTTCAAAAGAAATACACGAACTCCTACACACAGTAGGATACGGTCATCTGGGCTGCATCCACGAAGGCAAGCCCTACGTGATACCCATGAATTATTATCTCGAAGCAGATGACATTTACCTGTTTACCACGATCGGCATGAAGACTCACGATCTTGATGCGAATCCCGAAATTTGTTTGCAGGTTGAAGAAATACGCGAGCCTCTTCATTGGCGCAGTGTTATTGTCAATGGTCGAGCTTTGCGCGTGACTGAGCAAGCAGATCTCGATCGAGTAATGCACCTCGTCAAAGAGCGCAATCCCATGCTATCACCTGCGATCAATCGCACTTGGATTGATAGTCAGGGACGTTCCGAGGCGATCGCAATTTACCGCGTCCACGAAACTGAAATCAGCGGGCGCACCACTGATGGAGTCAGCAGTAAGAAGCCATAGGAGCACTCTTGTCAACCGTGCAGCAAACTTATGAGGCAACTTGTTGACTTTTTATGGCATCTCATTCGCCTATTTGGACACTATCAACTCAGCAAGTCTACGAAACTCTTTCAACTTCCCAAAAGGGACTTTCAGAAGCAGAAACAGCAATCAGAATTAAGCATTACGGGTTTAATGAACTGCCCGAACCAGCGAAGCGATCGCTATTACTCCGCTTCACCGATCAGTTGACTCATTTCATGGCTCTCTTGCTCTGGGTTGCAGGTGGACTGGCTTTTGTCTCGGGTACACCAGAACTCGGCTGGGCAGTCTGGGCTGTGATCTGGATTAATGCCGGTTTCAGTTTTTGGCAAGAATTCCAGGCAGAACAAGCGTTAACAGCACTCAATAAAATGTTGCCCGCGCGAGCCAAAGTCTATCGAGATGGGACGCTAGGTGAGATTCCCGTCAGGGAGATGGTTCCGGGAGATGTCTTGCAATTGGAAGAGGGCGATCGCATCTCTGCTGATGCCAGACTGGTTTCGGCTCAGTCTTGTTATGTCGATGTCTCGGTGCTGACTGGAGAATCGCTGCCGGTTGCCCGATCGGCGGAACCTGTAGCCACTGAAAAGATGCGTGCCTCCGAATCAAGCAATCTGGTTTTTGCGGGTTCTACCGTTGCGGCAGGGCGTGGATTAGCGGTCGTGTACGCTACAGGAACTCAGACCGAGTTTGGTCAGGTTGCCCATCTCACTACAACGGTGAAACGAGAACCCAGCACCCTGGAAGTTCAAATCAACAGCGTGGTGCACGTCATCACGGCGATCGCCCTGGGCATGGGTGTTGTGGTGTTTCTGCTGACTAACCTGTTGGTGGGTATGGAACTCAAGGAAAGCTTCATTTTTGCGATCGGGATTATTGTGGCATTTATAAAAAAACATTCGGCAAGCGGAAAACTCAGAGGCTTCAGCCCGCTCGATGTAAGCGGCACGGGTGGTTTCAACCGCCGTGAATTTTTCTTAATTCTTAACACTTGAAAGCAGAGAAAGACGTTAAAATACAAACTAAGGAGGTGAACCAGATTGCTAACAAACTATGTTTATAAGTTGCGACCCAATCAAACACAATCATCAAAAATGTCGGATTGGATAGATATGCTGCGAAGCCAGTATAATTGGTGCTTGAATGACAGAATCTGTCAGTACAATCAGCAGTTTATCCAGGGTAACTACTGTGACATCAGAACAAAAAGCGAAGCTTCACCATTGACCTGCTTCGTAAGTAAAAGTGGCGCAACCGGAAATCCTTGGAAAGATTCTAAGTTTGACTTTGAAGGTAAGCGTCGAAATCCTCGTCGAAGTGCTGGTGACATTCAGATTACAGCATTACCTGAGTTAAAAATGGCTAGACCTTGGTATAGTAGAATAGACTCAACAGTTTTACAACAGAATGTTAAACGCTTAGACATTGCCTACCAAAACTTCTTTGAAGGTAGGGGTTTTCCTAAATTCAAGAACCGCAGTAATTTTACATCTTTTACTTATGCGATGGGGGTGAAAATTAAGGGCAATAAAATCTACTTACCTAAACTGGGATGGATGCGGTTTCACAACTCTCGCTCAATCCCAAGTGGTTTTACCATCAAGGCTTGCACAGTTAGGAAACGACAGAATGATTGGTATGTTTCCGTGAGAATAGAAGATAAGTCTGTACCTGAATACAGCCCCAAAGCTCTCGGTAACAATCCCAAAGTAATCGGTTGCGACTTAGGACTCACTAAACTGGTTCATCTTTCTGATGGCTACCAAATTGAGAACCCTAGATTTTCAACCAACAAAAAAGCTAAACGTACTCTGAAAATTAGACAGAGACGGGTTAGCCGCAAAACAAAAGGCAGTAAAAACCGCAAAAAAGCAGCTATCAAAGTTAGCAGATTTCATCAAAAAATTGGTGATAAACGCCAAGCGTATCAATGGAAAACTGCGAATAAGATTGTATCTAGAAGCATTGATGCAATCGCCTTAGAAGATTTGAATATCTCTGGGATGATGCGCCGATGCAAGGTAAAAAGTGATGAGAAAACTGGGAGGTTTCTGAAGAATGGGCAATCCAGGAAAAAGGGATTGAATCGTGCTATCTCCGATGCAGGCTGGGGCGATTTAGGATTAAAGATTGAGTATCTGGCTGCAAAGCAAGGAAAAATCGTAATTAAAGTTAATCCTAAGCACTCTAGCCAAGAATGCAGAAATTGCGGTCATATCGACCAGGAAAATAGAGATGAAGAAAAGTTTATCTGTGTGGAATGTGGATATCACGAACACGCCGATATTGGTGCTGCAAAAACTATCAGAGATCGAGCTTTGAGAATGGTACGTGGGCCAGGACGCGAAACCTGGTGTTGAACACCTAAACGCCCAAAAGATATCAGCACCCTCTATGAGCAAACGTGCTGAGTTTGGGAACCTGAGCAATCAGGATATTAAGACCGCAATGTCTTAAGAATCTCAGTCGCTTCAGCGCTGAGAGTGTCAACATCAAGCCACAACTATGACGCTGGCGGCGATCGTAGCTTGCCAAATTGGAAACGTTTTCGCCTGCCGCAGTGAGCGCACTTCAATTTTTCGCTTGGGCTTTTTTAGTAACCCTTTGATCTGGTTAGGAATTGCAGTTGAGTGCGTACTGATTCTATCTATTATCTATTTCCCACCTTTACAAAAAGTCTTTGCGACTGCACCGCTATCGACCTTGCAATGGTCGCTGCTAATCCTCTGCCCACCATTAATACTAATCGCTGATGAAATACGAAAGAAAATTGTTTACAGTTCAGCTAAAAAGATTGAGGTTCTTGTGAAGAAGCCAGTTTGAACTCACATTTTGCACCATTCTCAATTACTTGTTTAGGAACAGGCAAGATGCCTGTTTCACTAAAGAGTGAATTTCTTGTGGAACAGGCATCTTGCCTGTTGCTGACAATTAGGAACAGGCAAGATGCCTGTTTCACTAAAGAGTGAATTTCTTGTG
>NZ_JAEQDE010000153.1:0-10526 GCF_020737865.1 Microcoleus sp. PH2017_35_SFW_U_B | reverse complement strand
TATTCCTGTAGTTTTAGGACTGTGGACTAAAATTACTAACGTAGATGTCTAACATTGACTACTTTTGGGTAGCTTTGTCCATGTTTTTACGAGCGGTTATGGGTGAGGCAGTGGCAGTTCGGGCGATCGCTGCTATCCGTCTTCGGGTATCGCCTGTCTGTGTCCGGAAACAAGGAAAGCAGCCGCAGAATTGGAGAGCGCTTGCAGTCAACAGAAGCGGGCATTTGATGCGGAAGTACCGCCTAACCTATCATCAGAAAAATGGGTAGAAACCCCGTCCTTATAAAACGGATTTACAAAAATATACAAAACAAATCGATTGCCTTACAAAAGACCTGATACTATGTGAAGATGGAAAAAGCCTACCGCTACCGATTCTACCCAACCACCGAGCAAGAAAATATCTTGCGACGGACAATGGGTTGCACTCGGTTAGTGTACAACAAGGCTTTAGCCGCTCGCACGGAAGCCTGGTATGAGCGTCAAGAGAGGGTTGGATACAAAGAAACCTCCTCAATGCTAACAAATTGGAAACAAGAAGAAGAGCTTGATTTCCTGAACGAAGTTAGTTGTGTACCCCTTCAACAAGGACTTAGACACCTTCAAACAGCTTTTACCAACTTCTTTGGAGGACGAGCTAAATATCCTAATTTCAAGAAAAAGCACAGCGGCGGTAGCGCTGAATTTACTAGATCAGCTTTCCGTTGGAAAAATGGCCAACTGTTTCTCGCAAAGTGTAACGATCCGTTACCTATTCGCTGGAGCCAGCAAATTCCCGAAGGGTGCATCCCGTCTACTGTTACCGTAAAACTAACACCCGCTGGACGTTGGTATGTCTCCATACTCGTAAATGACTATACGATTAAACCGCTTCCTAAAACCGATAAAACTATCGGATTGGATGTAGGGATCGCTAGCCTGATTACCACCAGTAATGGCGACAAGATAGCTAATCCCAAACAATTCAAAAAACTTCGCAAAAAATTAAAAAGAAAGCAAAAAGCCCTAGCCAAAAAGCAAAAAGGAAGTAACAATCGATACAAGGCACAGTTGGAAGTGGCTAGAGTCCACTCACAAATAGTCGATATTCGCAAAGACTTCTTGCACAAGCTGACAACTCAAATTATTCGTGAAAACCAAACGATTGTAGTTGAGGATTTAGCTATCAAGAATATGGTGAAAAACCATAAATTAGCTCTTGCTATTAGTGACGCTAGTTGGGGTGAGTTGATTCGCCAACTAAGTTACAAGTGCGAGTGGTATGGGCGAGAGTTTGTAAAAATAGACCGCTGGTTTCCTAGTTCTAAACGCTGTGGAAACTGCGGTCACATTGTTGAAAAATTGCCGTTGAATGTTCGAGAATGGGAATGTCCTAAGTGTGGGATAAACCACGATCGCGATATTAACGCTGCAAAAAATATTTTGGCGGCTGGGCTAGCCGTTGCAGTCTGTGGAGCGACCGTAAGACCCGAACAGAGCAAGTCTGTTAGGGCGGGTGCTATGAAGCAGAAACCCGATCGGTGACGATTGGGAATCCCCGCTCATCAAAAAAGTGGGTGGATGTCAAGGCAATAGAAGTCAACAGCAGGCAAAAGCAAAAGGTTAATTCAAAGTTGTCAGCAAATATTAGTCAATTATTGACCGACTCGCATTCAGATGATTCTATCTATTGGCATAGCTGCCGCCTGATTTCAATCTTTTTTCAATTAAAATTTCTCTCTAGCCGCATTCCCAGAGGTTCCGCCCTTGAATTCTCAGAAGTATAAAATTCAAGCACTGATTGCTGAGATTGATGAGGTACTCAGCAAGCCCGCACCCCGCTTGCCTTGGACGGGTTCGATCGATACTGTCCACCAGCGCCAACTTTTAGAGCGAGTTCGCACTTATCTGGTTTCCTCAGAGTCAAAGGTAGCTGCCCGCAAGGGGCCCGCCAGCCCAACTGTCCGCCCGGAACCAGTTCCAGTACCCAAAATGCCCCCGAGGGTCGATCGCCCCTCAGCAACAGAGCAAATTATGCTTGCCGTCACTGAGGAAATCACCAACCTGCGATCGGGTTTGACGGGGCCGCTCCAAGAAGAAATAGTAGCTCTGCGACAAGAGCAACAAGCCCTCATTCAAGAAATCAAACAGCTAGAAGCAAAACGGCAGCAACAACAATCCCTAGCTCAGCAACAAGCAAACCAACAGCAAATCATTTCTGAATTCTTGCAGGTACTGACGGGGCGCTTGGAAGAAACCTTGGATCGCGATTTATCCCAAATTTTTGGTAGCCTAGAAAATCAATTATTACCAAGCACTGCTGCACAATCGCAGCAATCGGCTTTCAGCGCACAAACCTCAGAAGAACTCCCGCTGCTAACACCGGCTCAGAGATTGGAGCAAATGCAACGGTTCCAAGCTAGTGCTGACAGTCTGCTGATGAGGCTCGATTCTACGATGGGTATCGTGTTCGAGGCTTTGGAAGCAAATCTGCAAAGCTATCAAGCTTCCTTGTCCCAAGGACTTGAAAATATGCATGGTTTGAGCCAGCAGAGCGAGGCAATGTTCGCGACTTTTGTTAATCACTTGGTCGCACAGTTGGGACGAGAAGCCTCTTCCTACGTGCAGCAGCCGATCGCCCTGGCAAATGTCCAAACAGGTTCCCCAACCGCATCCGATCGCTCTGTTGCTACTGGCGGCTTCTCAAATACCAAGATCCACTCATCAGCCGATGCCGAAAGTGAAGAGCGCAGTGGCGAACTCCCAGAACAAGACAGATTGCCCTACGCCGGGACAGAAATTTCTTCGCAATTCGGAAAGTTGAGGCGCGATCGCGATCGCATTGAAACTCCTCTCTCGCTCCCGGATTTGGAAGATAATTTGTTCGGTTCTTCACCGGAAATCCCTCCACAGCCAACTCGCTTTTCGGGTGCTGATTCGGAAAATTTCTTAGCAGAAAATGACGAAAATGTTGAGGATTTGTACGCTAGTTTGTTCGCGGGAGAAACAGTCGCAGAACTAGAATTAGAACTGGAAGATTTCACGATCGAAAATACGGAAAGTGCTGCCGCGACAGAAGCGGTACTATCTCCATCAGTGGCAGAGCGTGAAACTACAGAACCCCTAAATTCTGCGGAAGATTTGTTTGCAAATCTACTGGATGAAGGCGAATCGCTGGAAGATGTTCTAGCAGATGAAGATTCAGAATTTGCAATCGGTAATTCTGTAGAGGCTCTAACTTTAGATACTGAAGATTTATTTGAACCGCAAGTTACAACAGTAGCTGAAGTTTCAGCACCGTCAGCCTTAAGTTCGATCGAGCCTCAACTTGAGTTGGACGATCGAGAAAATCTAGAAATGGCTCAAAACCTAGGCGAGCATTTCGACACTGCTGCTGTGCCGGGGCCGCGTCCTGAGCAGGGGCCCCCGACTGCGAGCGCGGGCGATCGAATTAGCTCGAACCAACCCAGGAACACCCGTGTACCCAGTGCCCGTGATGTTCAAACTGGAGATTTTGGAAGCTCGTCCCAAGGGCTCAACGATGTTTACATCCAAGCTTCGCCGGAGGAGGATTTGCTGCCGGTTGAGGCATTAGAAGATGACCTGGATCGAGCTCTCAAGTTGGATGTGAGTACGATGGAACTGTTGGAGGCAGACCTCTACAATCTCGAGGGTTCGGATAATAATGCTCCAAGGCGATCGACTTCAAGTGCTTCTAACAACTTGGATTTATTGGGGAGTTCCCCTGACGACGGTGCAGACAATCCCTTTGCGGAAGCGGCGGAGGAAGAACTCGGATCGCTGGAGGATTTGTTCTCCGATGAGTTGGAACTTTCATCTGAAGATGAACCCTTTGTTTTGGAGGATGAACTTGAGGATGATTTGTTTGCTGGTGAAGATGAATCGAATTTGACGCTAGACGAGATTTTGGCGAGTTTGAAGGATACCGATCCAGAAGTGGCCCAAACTCCGGAAACCGAGGAACTGCCGTCAAATCCTCCAAAAAGTCAAAAAAAAAACCTAATTTCCAGACAGAGTAAAGCCGGGGTTGTTGAGGAGATAACCGAATCTAGAGAGTTTGCTGTTGGGCAGCAGCAAGAGTCAGCGCTACATTCTGTTCCAGGTGCGATCGCCCCTTCATCCTCTCAATCCCAAAAACGCCCGAATTCTCTCTGGTATTTGGGCCTTGATTTTGGTTCCAGCGGGCTGTCGGCGGCTTTGCTCGATCGCGCCAGCGGCCAGTTGCACCCAATTTACTGGGAAACAGCCCAGGCTGAGGTTTCCGCAGCCAGCGCGAGCTTTCGGATTCCCTCAGTCGCGGCGATCGAGGAAACAGCCCCAACCGCCACCAGCGGCCCGCAGGTGACAGTCAAGTCAGTGGGATCCCCGCAGTTGGATTTGCGTGCGGGAGAATTTTTATTGCAAAATTTTAAATTGCCTTTAAAGGTGGGCATTCCTTATCAGCGGGCAACTGGTGGGATGTACGAACCGCTGTTGCAGTGGTCATCCGATCTGGCTGTGTCGATCGCCCTACCGCTGCACGCTGTGCGGGCGCTGCTGGCTACTTTGAATCGAAAGCACCAGGGGAAAAAATTTCGCACATCGCCGGAAGTTTTGGATTCTGCCAGCCCGGAGGCGAATTCTGCTCTATTGCCAATTTCCCATTTAATCTGTAAAGCTTCGGGACTGACGCCAGAAATTCTGGATGCGGCGCTGCAAGACTTGCAGGGCGTGATTTTGGGGACTCCAGCAAGCTGGTCTCAGGCCTATGGGTTTAACCTGCGGGAGGCTGTTTTGGGCGCGGATCTGGTGGCTTCGGGCGCGCAAATTTTTGTGGTTCCCGATGCGATCGCCACTTTGGTTGCTGCTGTAACTCCTATAAAAAATGCCACAGGAGTGCAATCTGCGGCAATGGATACTATTGAAAGCTCCCTTGCAGAAGCTGCACCGCTAACTGTCAATGCTTCCTCTTTTAGCGGGGGAACTTTGATTGTGAATGCGGGGGCTGCCACGGTGGAATTAGCTGTAGTTGAGTTGCAGGAAAATCTTCAAAATTTAACTCGTGCTGATTTTACTTGCCAAAGTTTTGATGCGGCTGGCAATGCTTTCGATCAAGATATTATTTGTCAGTTGTTGGCTAAGAATGAAACTTGGGGAATGTCGATCGATTTGCCGCGTCCAGGGCATCCAGATTTGCCGAGTCGCTATCAATTGCAGCAGCGGTTGCAAGGTTCAGATTTTGGTCTGCAATTGTTAGAGGCTGCAAGGCATTTGAAAGTTATTTTGCAACATCAAGAAAGTTGTGTTTTTGATATTGACCAGCAGCATTGGGATGTGAAGCGTCGAGATTTGGAAAGTTTAGTTTTAGTGCCTTTTGTACAGCAGTTGAATCGTGAATTGAATGCTTTGCTCAGCCGTGCGGGAATGTCGCCTGCCCGAATCAATCAGGCGATTTGTACTGGGGGCATGGGTGGTTGGCCTGCGATCGCCCGCTGGTTGCGGCAAAAGCTGCCGAATGCGATCGTGGTTCAAGATCGCGAATTGGAGAGCGATCGAGATATTTCGGAAATTTACAATTTCGCCTCAAATTCCGTATTTCAAAGCACAAACTCTTCAAAAAAAAGCGGTCAAGTTGCCTGCGGGTTGGCAAGTTTAGCTCTCTATCCTCAAATTTTGGATGTGCGACAGCAACAGTACAGCGACTTTTTTCTGCTGTGGGAATTAATGCAGGTTTTGGGTAAGAAAACTCTGAGCTTTGAGGAAATTTTGCAGTTGCTCGAACGCCAGGGCGTGAACACCCGCACCTGCGAGCCCCGAATTCTGGGGATTTTGGAAGGAAGATTGCCGGCGGGGCTTTTGCCAGAGGAGGAAGATTTCATGCTGCTAGCCGAGGAGTCGAGGCAAAATCCGGATTGGCAAGCAATTTTGGCGGAGCCGCTTTTCTTTGAAGATGTTTCGCGGGGTTATCGTTTGAATGTGGAACACGCCTCTGTTGTTCGCGAATATTTAGGCAAACTTGCCTCTAGCAGCCAGCAAAAATTGTTGGAGCCACTAACAATTGCTTGGGATATTCCCACGGATATCGATCGTTCAACAGTTGACAGTTGACAGTTGACCGAAGGAGAGCGAACTCTACCCTTAAGTCCGAGGATTGGAGTAATGAATAGTCTGATTTTAATTTCTCTCTCGAAGGCGGGCGGGCTTTCAACCGATTCTTTCTGGTAAACTGCAAAAAACCGGTTTTCTGAGGCGAATTATCCCTTTCTTCCCGAATATTGCTTATAAAAACCGGGTTTGTGGCGCTCAAAAACTCACTTTTTTTGTTGAATCTAGTTAATTTTACCTAAAATTTATACATTTTTAAAATAAATACACACAAACTTTATAAAAGAGTAGCAGCTTTTTAAAGATTGTGCAAAGCCCTGGAGTTCCTCTTCTCGCGATCGGGAGAGTCTCATAAGATAGACGTGAGATCATCTTGTTAAATCTTGAGACTAATCAGATGAAATTTGTGATGGGTGCTTCTAAATTATCAGTGTTATCAGAAATGCTTTCGTTATTTATTCCGAAACCTACTTACAGAGTTTGTGTATCAAAACAGCCACTTCACCGATCCGTAACAAGTAAGGTCAAGCGGTCGATCGATATTTTGGGCTCGTTGTTAGGACTGGCAATTGCTGTGGCGTTAGCCGTGCCGGTAGCGCTAGTGATGCTTTTGGACAGTCGGGGCCCGCTGCTGTACAGTCAGGTTCGCTGTGGCTTCAAAGGACGGCATTTCAGAATCTGGAAATTTCGATCGATGGTTGTAGGTGCAGAAAATCTCAAACACCTAGTTACCAACCAAGCCAAGGGTCACATTTTCAAGAATGATAATGACCCGCGAATTACCCCCATCGGTCGCTTTTTGCGGTGCACGAGCTTGGACGAGTTGCCTCAATTCTGGAACGTGCTAGTCGGGGACATGAGTTTGGTGGGAACTCGACCGCCAACTCCCGATGAGGTCGCAGGCTACGAGGACTTTCACTGGCAGCGTTTAAATGTCAAACCCGGTCTGACTGGGGAGTGGCAAGTCAACGGACGCTCTGGAGTTAAAGACTTTGACGATATTGTGCACATGGATCTAGACTATCAGCGCAAGTGGTCTGTTGTCTACGACATCAGCCTGATTTGCAAAACTATTTGGGTTGTATTGAATAAACACGGTGCGTGTTAATTGATTTAGTCGATCGGTTGTTTTGGGTTGTTTTTTGTGAGCTTCGATTAGATGAATATTAAGTTAAAAGCTGTTTTGCTCAAAGTTAAACAGCTACCAAAAAATGCTAAATTAAGGGCAAGCTTTTTACAAGCTTGCCCTTAATTTTTTTCTATTCCTTTATCTTTCTTATTTCGGTCAACTGTCAACTATAGCAATCCTAAACGATTCATGAAGAGTTGTAGGGGTAGCGCCCCCGTGCCTACCCCTTATCTATGGAGGCAACCGGGTTATTCAAGAACCTACAAAAATTATGCAAATGATGCGAGGATTGCTATATATCAACTGTCAACTGTCATAAGAGGGCAGGCACGGGGGCACTGCCCCTACAACTCTCCCAGATCCACTGTCATATCGTTTCCGGTTGTATCGGTCGGAATGATTTAACCACAGAGAGCGCAGAGGGCGCAGAGAGAAAAGATAGAGATAAATATATGACAATGCAATCGGATTTGATATCAACTGTCAACTATCAACTAAGAGGGCAGGCACGGGGGCACTGCCCCTACAACTGTCAACTGTCAACTGTCAACTGTCAACTGTCAACTGTCAACTATTAACTGTCTTATGAATTTGCCTAATTTGATTACTTTTTCTCGCTTATTGGGAGTGCCGTTTCTGCTCTACGGTTTGTACGACCCAAGCGCGCAAAGCCGTTGGATTTGTACCGCGATTTTTGTGGTAGCGGCGGCTACTGATTGGCTGGACGGGTATTTGGCTAGAAAGCTGAACCAAATTACCGATTTGGGTAAGTTTCTCGACCCTTTGGTGGATAAATTGTTGGTACTCGCACCGCTTTTAGTATTGATTGAGTTGGGTAAAGTCCCGGCTTGGGCAGTGTTTTTAATTTTGGGGCGGGAGTTGACAATTGCGGGGTGGCGTGTTAATAAAACTACGATTTCGGGAGCTAATATTTGGGGCAAGTTGAAGACGGTGAGTCAGATTGTGGCGATCGCACTTTTAATCGCTCCCCTCTCCGAAGACTGGAACGTTCCGGCATTAATTGCGTTTTGGGTTTCTGTGGGTTTAACTTTAATTTCTGGCGCTATCTATCTCTGGCCGTCCAAGACTGCTGAGGAAAAGTAAGGATGAGCAAGTTATTGGTTTGAATACAAATTGGATATTCTAGCTAGCTAAGGTCGCAACGGGCGATCGAACTTTGCTGGAATGTACACAAAAACGTTTTTGACGAAGAATTCTGGATGCACTAATCTGCTATACAAGCACTTTGTGGTATGGCAAATTGCCATGCTTGAGATCGCACATTCCGCACCCGCTTAGGAATAGGCTCACACAGTATAATTACTGAGAATAATCCATCCTTACAGTAATAAATTATGCCTTTAAAAAAGTTTTTCATTACTTAACACGCGGTATAAAAGTATAATTTATAGCTTAATAGCTCTATAAAAACAAGTAAAAACCGAGGGCGCCCAATGTGGGAAGAGCCAATCTGTGGCGTTCTTGCGTCCATAATTGACCCAAAAATATCCTGGATTGCGATCGCCACAATTGAAACAGTAGTTGACTAGACTGGAATTGTATCTGCGGTTAACATATCAGTCAACCGCAGATGTAAGGCAGATCGACGCAGATGAACGCAGATCGTTCAAAGAAAAGCGAGCTAATGAATGCCATGCAAGTCTATTGAATGTTGGTGCGTCCATAACTGCTATTAATAGCGCTGCTAGGAAATACTCTATTGCAAATTAGCAAAAATAATGAACTTAGGAATTCGGGCTAAATTGTTGGCTAGCTTTGGAGCTTTGACGGCTTTACTCGCAGTAGTCGGATTTGTGGGTTGGCGGAATACTGTTGAATTAGCACAAGATGCGGAGAAAATGTACGCATATCAAGTTAAGGGGACGGTGGCTCTAGCCAACTCAGAGTCAGCTTTGTGGAAGCTGCGTTACGGCTTCCCACAGTTTCTAGTTTTACCATCCAAGCGATCGGACATTTTGACCGAAGAGCCACAATTATACAAAATAATTGACGATAACCTGCGAGAATATGCCAAAGGCGAACTCACCGCAGAAGAGCAAGTTGCTTTCCATAAGCTGCAAGATGCTTATCACAGGTATATTGCGGCCAGACCTAAGTGGTTTGAGTTGCAGCAAGCAGGTAAACTTAAGGAAGCAGCAGAGTATCGCGCAGCTACGACAACTCCTTTTGGTGCCGAAACAGTTGAGGCTTTTTCAGAACTAATCCAACTCCAGCGAAAAGTTGGCGAAACAAAACATCAGGAAATTGAAGCCAATATTCAGGGTTTGACAGTTTTGCTAGTCTGTACTCTGAGTTTTGCTTTGTTGTCCGCAGCAATCTTGACTGCGATCGTCAGCCGCGATATTGTTAACCCCATAGTGCAATCTGTCAAGAAGATTGCTTCTTCTTCCATGGAAATTACTGCCGCAGTCGAGCGACAAGAATACACGATATCTCAGCAAGCTAATGCTGTGAATCAAACTACTGCGACGATGAACGAGTTAAGTGTTGCATCGTCTTTGTCGGCCAAGCAAGCAGAAGCATCGGCAGTCTCGTCGCATCAAGCACTAACCCTAGCTGAGTCTGGAAATCAATCTGTAGAAAAGACGATGAAGGGAATAGTAACTCTGCAAGAAAAAGTAGACGCGATCGCCAAACAGATTACATACTTGAACGAAAATACTGTTAAAATTAGTGGGATTTCTGACCTGGTAGCCGATCTCGCTAACCAAACAAATATGTTAGCTCTTAATGCTGCTGTGGAAGCAGTCCGTGCTGGGGAAAATGGCAAGGGTTTTGCTGTTGTCGCGACAGAAATTCGGCGACTAGCTGATGAAAGTAAACAATCAGCCGATAAAATTAATGTTCTAGCTAAAGAAATTCAAGTTGCGATCGGCTACACGGTGATGGTAACGGATGAAGGTTCAAAAACCGCAGCACAAGGAATTACACAAGCTAGGGGGACAACAGAAATTTTTGCTGGTGTAGCAGAGGCGATAGACAAGGTATTTTTGAACAATCAACAAATTGCTCTAAATGCTAACCAACAGGCGATCGCAATTGAACAAGTGCTCGCAGCAATGAACCATGTTAATTTAGGAGCAACAGAAACTGCTACTAGCATTGCTCAAGTTAAAGTTTGTACGGAACTGCTCAACCAAACCGCAGCAGAACTAAATAAAATGGCTTAGTAGAAGGAAGAAGTAAAAAGCTGTAAGGGGCTTGCAATTAAATATAACCCCAGTTATCCTAGAAGAGTAGGAACCAAAAAATCTGACATAAGTGGTTGTGACTTCTGTAAGTGGGATGCTAA
>NZ_JAEQDE010000152.1:7661-18249 GCF_020737865.1 Microcoleus sp. PH2017_35_SFW_U_B | reverse complement strand
AAAAATGATTAGCGATCATTTTGACCAACATCCGCATTTAAAACAGCAGCGCGAGCTGTTGACTTCGATTCCAGGTATTGGAGAACAGACGGCTGCTGTGTTGTTAGCTGAAGTTGGTCGGATTGAAGATTACAATAATGCCCGTCAATTAGCTGCTTACGCGGGTTTAACTCCCTGTGAACGCAGTTCTGGAACTTCGGTTAAAGGCAAAACTCGTTTGTCTTGTACCGGCAATGTCCGACTGCGAAAGGCATTGTATCTGCCTGCGGTAGTCGCGATGCGTCACAATCCGTTACTCAAGGCCATGAGTGACCGATTATTGGGTCGTGTCCAGGTCAAAATGCAGGTGATTGGTGCTTTGATGAGGAAATTGGTGCATTTGGCTTTTGGGATTTTAAAGTCCCAAAAGCCTTTCGATCCCAATTATTTAGTCGCTACCCCTTGACAGGTCAAGACAGTATCTACAAATATTTGAATTACCAATTACCGATGCCCAATTCCAGATTACCAATTACCAATTACCAATTACCAATGCCCCATGAACAATTACCTTTGAATGCTTCTCGGATCGAGAGCATCCCGCAATCCATCCCCCAATAAATTGAACGCCAAAACAGTCAAAATAATCAGCGTCGCCGGAGGCCAAACCAACCAGGGCTGCAACACTATAATTGAAGCATTCGTAGACAAAGATAGCAAATTTCCCCACGAAGGATCGGGCTGTTGAATTCCCAAACCAATCAAACTCAAAACCGACTCCGCCACAATAAAACCCGGAACCGACAAAGTAGCAGAAATAATTACATAAGTTGCAGTTTGTGGCAACACGTGGCGGACAATAATATAAATTGGGTTGGCGCCCATAGCCCGCGCCGCTTGCACGAATTCTAGCTGTTTAATTGACAGTACCTGACCGCGAATTACCCGCGCCAAACTCGCCCAACTGATAAATGAAGTAATCAGCACAATCAAAATAAATCGCTGAGCACTTGTCAATCCGGGCGGAAGGACTGCCGCTAGAGCTACTAATAAATAAAGACCGGGAATCGTCATCAATACTTCAGCAAAGCGCATTAAAATACTGTCAATCCAACTGCCGAAATAACCAGATATTCCTCCGATTAACAATCCTAAAGGAAAGGAAATTGCTATACCAACTAAACCAATACTGAGGCTAATGCGGCTGCCCTGTACTAAGCGGCTGAATTGATCGCGAGCTTGTTCATCAGTGCCTAAAAGGTTAATTTTACCTTCTCCTGTAGTGCCAAACAGGTGGATATCCCAAGGCAAAATTCCTAAAAACTTATAGGGAGAACCTTTGACAAACAAACCAACAGCAGATGGTTTTTGCCAGTCTACAATTACCTCGCGAGCGCCCGTATTCGCATCCACCGGCCCCTGAGCAGTCGGGTAAACGTGGGGGCCGATAAATCGCCCGTCTTTGGTGCTTAAATAAATCTGAGTTGGTGGCAGCAAGGAACTGTTTAATTGAGAGTCGTAGGGGTCGTAGGGAGCCACAAATTCGGCAAAAAGTGCGACTGTATAAAAAATTAACAGCACTACGGCTCCCAACCGAGCTAGAGGATTATTTTTAAGATTTTGCCACCATTTCATAAGTTTTAGGTTTGAGATTTTAAGTTGGTTCGTAGTAAGGACTTTAGTCCTCCCAGGTTCGTAGTAAGGACTTTAGTCCTCCTAGGTTCGTAGTAAGGACTTTAGTCCTCCCAGGTTTGTAGTGAGGACTTTAGTCCTTTGCGAGCGTTTTTTTCGGAGAGTAAGAAGCGGTTTGAGGAGTGCGAGCGTCCCCGCTCGCTACATATAAGGAAGCGAGCGGGGACGCTCGCACTCACATAATAGCAAAACTGAGATGCCCCTAATCCTTTCTTCACGGAATCAGTAGCAAGGGCTGAATTCGTTACTAATACAATTTTTAGCAGAAAGAATTGGTTGAAAGCCGGAACCCTTGTAGGGAAAAATTAAAATCAGACTATTCATTACTCCAATCCTCTTCCTTCCTTTGTCAACTGTCAACTGTCAACTGTCAACTGTCAATTGAATGAAGGACTGAAGTCCTTACTACAAACCTTAAACTATTTTTTTTCATCGGCTACCAAAATTATTCTATTTTCATTTTCGGCAATTTTCCCCAATTCCTCGCCGTTAAAAGGATTGTAGAAAAACGAACCTGTTTGCGGAGGTAATTTGGGATTGAGTACAATTTCCACGATACTTTTGACCACCCCAGTCAGGGGAATTGCCAGGATAACTCCTAACAATCCTCCCACTCTACCTCCTAAGAGCAAAGCTGTAAAAATAATTACCGGACTCAACCCCGTGAGATTGCCCATAATTCGGGGTGCTACTAAATTATCCTTGATTTGCTGGAGACCGATCGCAACTGCCAACACTTGGAGCGCCAGCCACCAATCGATAAACGCTACAATTATACTAACAGTGCCGATGCCCAGCGTCGCTCCGATAAACGGAATTATTTCTGTCAATCCGATAAACACGGCAAACAACAGAAAAAACGGCACTTGCAGCCACCAAAAAGCCAGAGTTAGCGAGGTCGCCATAAAGAGTCCCAGCAATAACTGTCCCGAGACAAATCGCTGGAGGTTTCGCTGCAAAGTATCTGTGAGAACATAGCGAATATCCGGCGAAAAAATGCTGGTCAAACCCTGCCAAACTCTTTGACCGTCTAGCAGCATATAAAATGAAATTACCAGGATAAAAATTAAGTCGAGAAACCAGTTAACTGTACCGACAACTAAGCCTAAACTTGTACCTGCGATTGCTTGTACTTGTTCCTGGACTTTGGCTGATAACTGCTGTTCCAATATTTGCACGTCAAATGGTAAATTGCGATCGGCACTCCACGCTTGAAATTCGCCTAACTGCTGCCGCGCTGACTCCAGCAAGTCCGGGAACCTCACCCCCAACTGTCTCGCTTGACTGAATACGGGCGGTACAATAGTTAAACCGATGACTGCGACTACCACACCCGCCATCAAATAAACCAGCCCCGCAGCTATTCCCCGCGGCAAAAATACTTGCAGTCTGATTACTGCATAATTTAATAAGAATGCAATCAGTCCCGCTGTTACTAAAATGCTGACCAGTTCCCCAACATAATTGATAGCAGTCAGGGTAAACCATCCAGTCACTAGCACTAGCAACCAAGTAATTAGAAACTGTTGGACGGGAGTAAATACACTATTCATTGTGATTTTATCAATTAAACTGGCACAAGTTTTTTAGCTTCTGTGCCGTATTATACAACAAAGATATAGCAATCCTAAATGAATCGTATTTTTTTTACCCCACCCCAACCCTCCCCTTAGTAAGGGGAGGGAGTAAGAAGAAGTTCACAAATGATTTAGGATCGCTATATTAAACTATAGATTAGCAATAATCAGTTCAATATTAGATTAAATTCTTTTGGCAGTGATGAATTGGTGATGGTAAAAACGCTCTGGGACAGAAAATCTGAGTCCGATCGCCCTGCAAGCGATCGCAAATCGCGCTAAGATTACTCTGCCTCAAAATCCCGATCGAGTCAAAGGTCGATCGCACAACCTCGGATCGAAATCGCGATTATCAGGTGAAATGGCGCCACACTCACCCACAAGGAGGAGGCGCGACCGATCGCACGCTCAGCTAAAATAAATTAGATATTAAAACCGCAATCTTTCTTTACAATATCAAAAACCCCAGGCTCAAACCGGCGGGAGGAACTACCGTGACGAATCAAGTTTTTTCAGAAGCAGAAGAACAGCAACCGCTTGTCCCCGTGCAGAGCGGGCGCGACAGCAAATCAGCAGTGGATGCGCCTGAAACTGGCATCTCAGATACCTCTCGCTGGCACTTCTCCTCTGAAGAAGATGAACGAGAAATAGCCTTAGAAGTTCCAGACGAACAATCAGAAGTTTCCGAAGCTGAAGAACCAGAAGTTCCTCCCAGTAAAGGACTCAGGTGGCCGACGCTGTTGGCGGGCGCAGGGATTGGCGTAGCTGCAACGCTGCTAGCAGTACACTTGACTGCGGGCCAGAAGAGCGCGCGTCCCCCAGTTGCAGCCCCAGCGGCGGCTCAGCAGGGGACGCATCAGACGGTGACAGTGGCTGCTGTGGAATCGGCCGAGGTGGCTCAAACTCTGGAAGCGACGGGGACTGTGGCGCCCTACGATTTGCTGCCGGTGCTGCCGCAAGCCAACGGTTTGCAAATCAAGCAGGTTTTGGTAAAAGAAGGGGATGCGGTAGAAAAAGGTCAGGTAATGGCGGTTTTGGATGATTCGGTGCTGCGATCGCAAATTGCCGAAGCCACTGCTAAGGTAGAATCGGCAGATTCTACGGTAGAACAAGCGCAAGCTCAGGTGCAACAAGCCCAGTCAGCCCAACAAGAAGCCCAAGCCGGCGTTGCTCAAGCCCAAGCCGGCGTTGAAAAAGCCGTCGCTGACGCAGCGCAAGCCAAAACGGGCGTGGGCCAAGCTCAAGCAGGTGTCGAGCAAGCCAAAGCCGGTGTCGAGCAAGCTAAGGCGGGGATTGCTTCTGCTGAGGCTAAATTAGCTCAAGCTCAAAGAGAAGTAAATCGCACCCAAAATTTGGCTTCCCAGGGAGTAATCAGCCAGCAAGATTTGGAAAAGCGCAAAACCGAGCGAGATACTGCTGTTCAAGATGTGAACAAAGCTAAGGCTGATTTGAATAAAGCTTTGGAAGAACAGAACAAAGCGGCGGAAGAAGTGCGATCGGCTCAAGCTAAAGTAGCTACAGCAGAAGCTAATATCAGTACGGCGAGAGCGGCCCTCAGCAGCGCCCGCGCTAAGGTGAATACGGCCGGCTCTGCTGTCAGCAGCGCGCGCGCAAATGTCGGGAACAATGCAGCAGGTGTTCGCAGTAATGATGCGCGAGTGAAACAGTTGCAAACTCAACTCGAACAAACAATTGTCCGAGCGCCGGACAGCGGTATTGTATCTGAAAGAATTGGTCGAGTTGGTGATGTTTCTTCGGGAAGTCAAAAACTATTTTCGATTATTCGAGGAAACAAGCTGGAACTGCAATTAAAAGTACCGGAAACTCAGGTTTCTCAAGTGCAGCCGGGAACGGCGGTGCAGATTACTTCGGATTCTGATAAGCGGATTAAGTTGTCGGGAACTGTGCGAGAAATTTCGCCGTTAGTTGACCCGCAAAATCGGCAGGCTACGGTGAAGATTGATTTGCCGACAAGTGAGTTTTTGCGATCGGGAATGTTTTTGCGCGCCTCGATTTCGACGGCGACGGCTCAAGGTTTGAAAGTCCCTGCTAAGGCTATTTTACCACAGTCTGACGGCAGTTCTATTGTTTACAAACTTGTAGGCGAGGACAAGGTGCAGGCTCAACCTGTGGAAGTTGGAGAGATTACTGGGGGCGCGGTTGGTGATTTGACGACTGCTCAGGTTCAGATTAAAAAGGGGTTGAAGGCGGGCGATAAAGTGGTGGTTGCTGGGGCTGGTTATCTTAAGGATGGCGATCGGATTAAAGTTAGTAGTCAGTAGACAGTTGGTAGTTGGTAGTTGGCAGTTGGCAGTTGGCAGTTGGCAGTTGGCAGTTGACAGTTGACAGTTGGCAGTTGACAGTTGGTAGTTGACAGTTGGTAGTCATTATTTATTGTAGGGTGCGTCAGGTGAGAATTTGGCGACGACAGACTAATAATTTTCCACGCTAAGCACCTTACGATTAGTTGCTTACTACTACATATTTGGAGCGGGCTCTCCGGCCTACTCCACAAGAATTTTAAGGAGAAGATTAGTTAGTTAGTTAGTAGATATTTGGAGCGGGCTCTCCGGCCCACCCCACAAGAATTTAAAGAAGAAGATTAGTTAGTTAGTAGATATTTGGAGCGGCTCTACGGCCCACTCCACAAGAATTCCAAGAAGAATAACTATATTACCAATGACCAATGACCAATTCCCCATTCCCCATTCCCCATTCCCATTCCCCATTCCAATTATGTCTTTTAATATTTCGGCTTGGTCGATTAAACAGCCTGTCCCGACGATTGTTTTATTCTTAATTCTGACAATCGGGGGATTAGTATCCTTTCCGGTTTTAGGTATTGATGATTCACCGAACATCGATGTGCCTTCAGTTTCCATATCTGTCAGCCAACCGGGGGCAGATCCAGCCGAACTTGAATCACAAGTTACGAAAAAAGTAGAAGATGCTGTGGCGGGTTTGGGGAATATTGACCACATTATTTCTACTGTTAATGATGGTTCTTCTAATACTACAGTTAACTTTTTGTTGGGCACAAATAGCGATCGCGCTACGAATGATGTCCGAAATGCGATCGCCCAAATTCGCCAAAGCCTGCCCCAAGACATCAACGATCCAGTCGTCAAACGGGTGGAATTTGCCGGTAGTTCCATTATGTCCTACGCCGTCGTTTCCGATCGCCAAACCGTAGAACAGTTAAGCGAATTAATCGACCAAAACATCAGCCGCGTCCTGTTGTCGGTCAAAGGTGTCGCTCAAGTGCAGCGAATTGGAGGCAGGGACAGGGATATTCGAGTTGATTTAAACCCCGAACAACTGCAAAGTTTGGGGATTACAGCTACCCAAGTTAACGACCAAATTCGCAATTTTAACATCAATCTTCCCGGTGGCAGAACTGAAATCGGCAATTCCGAGCAAACAGTTCGCACCATCGGCAGCGCCAAAACTATCGAACAGTTGAAAGCTTATCAAATTACTTTACCAAAAGGCGGTTTTGTGCCGCTTTCCAGTTTGGGAAAAGTTGACGAAGGCTATGCAGAAGCGCGTCAGGGTGCGCGGCTCAATAACAAGCCTGTTGTAGCTTTTGCTATCCTCCGCAGCACCGGCAGCACTCTCGTGACTGTGGAAGAAGCGGTGCGGGCAACTGTTAAGAAAATGGAAAAAACTTTGCCGCCGGATGTCAAGCTTGAACTTATTTATACTTTAGCAGATCACATCCGAGATTCCTATGAAGCTTCTGTTGATGCTTTAGTTTTGGGGGCGGTTTTAGCGATTGTCACGATTTTTATATTTCTGCGGGATTGGCGGGCGACTTTGATTGCTGCTGTGGCTTTGCCGCTGTCGGCAATTCCTACTTTTGCTGTGCTGAGGATGGTAGGATATACGCTTAACGGCATGACTTTGTTGGCGCTGTCGCTGGTGGTGGGTATATTGGTCGATGATGCGATCGTCGAAATTGAAAATATCGAACGCCACGTCGGGATGGGGAAAACGGCTTATCAAGCTGCTTTGGATGCTTCTGCTGAAATTGGTTTAGCTGTTGTTGCTACCACGATGACGATTGTTTCGGTGTTTGCACCGGTGGCTTTTATGCCGGGAATTCCGGGTCAGTTTTTTCGACCTTTTGGGGTGACGGTTTCAGCATCGGTGTTATTTTCGCTGTTAGTAGCCCGCACTGTAACTCCGATGATGGCGGCTTATTTGTTTAAGGATAGTGGACACGAGGCGGAACTCAAAAAAGACCAACTTTCTTATCAGTATCGCCGACTTTTGACTTGGGCGCTGAAGCATCGGGCGATCGTCCTAATCTTAGCTGTTGCTTTATTTTTCGGCAGCGTTCAGTTAATTCCTTTCATTCCGACTGGTTTTATCGATCGCGATGATACCGGACTTTCGACAGTCTCGATCGAATTGCCGCCCGGTTCTACCTTGTCACAGACAGATTTAGCAGTGCAGCAAGCAACTAAATTATTGCTCGCCCATCGGGCCGTAAAAAGCGTTTTGGAGACCGAAGGCGCTCCGACAGTATCCGGGGGGCCAGGTGGTGGTGGAGGGGGCGCTAGCGGCGTAAATACAGCCAGTCTGTATGTGAAATTGAAACCCGCCAATCAGCGGATCGGACAACAGAAGTTTGAGGAGGAAATGCGGCCGAAACTTGCCGATGTTCCCGGTGTGCGGCTGAGTTTTGCTCAAGGGCGTGTGGGCGGTAGGAAGCAAATGTCGATCGTCCTCAAGAGCGAAAATGCGGAGGCTTTAACCAAAACTGCGGAAACTCTGACGCAACAAATGAGGCAACTTCCGGGACTGATTGAGGTACAATCTAGCGCGAGTTTAGTCAAACCGGAGATTTTGGTAAAACCCGATCCAAATCGGGCGGCGGATCAGGGTGTTTCGGTGCAACAAATTGCTCGCACTGCTTCTTTGGCAACGATTGGAGATATTGACTCAAATCTTGCTAAGTTTGATTTGCCCGATCGACAAATTCCGATTCATGTGATGTTGGCGCCGCAGTTTCGCAGCGATATCGAAACAATTAAGAATCTGCAAATACCGGGTAAAAATAATACTTTAGTACCGTTGAGGGCAGTGGCGGATATTGCTTTGGGTAGCGGGCCTTCTCAGATCGATCGCTATGACAGAGCTCGTCAAGTATCTGTAGAGGGCAATTTGTTGCAAGGTACGACTTTAGGAGAAGCTGTTGCTGCGGTGAAAAAACTGCCTGCAATGAATCCTTTACCCCCTGGCGTGGAACAAGAATCTTCGGGCGATGCAAAAGTTATGCAGGATATTTTCAGCGGTTTTGCGGGGGCCTTGGGAACGGCGGTACTGTTTATTTATGGTGTGTTGGTGCTGTTGTTTGCCAATTTCTTGCATCCGGTGACAATTATGGCGGCATTACCTTTATCTTTGGGTGGCGCGCTGTTGGGACTTTTGGTGGGACAAAAATCTCTCGGTTTGTACGCTTTGATTGGTGTAGTGTTGCTGATGGGAATTGTGACGAAGAATTCGATTTTGCTGGTTGATTACGCGATTATGAATCAGAAGGAAGGCGAACCGATGTATGAGGCGACGCTGGATTCTGGTGTAGCGCGGTTGCGGCCGATTTTGATGACAACGATCGCCATGATAGCTGGGATGGTGCCGATCGCGCTGGGAATTGGCGCGGGATCTGGGGTGCGGAGTCCGATGGCGATGGCGGTAATTGGCGGTTTGATGACTTCTACGCTATTAACTTTGGTGGTAATTCCGGTGGTTTATACCTACATGGATGGCTTGCAAGTCTGGATTTTCGATCGGGTGCGGGGGAAGAAAAGAGGCCAAGGGCGATCGAATATCTCCGGGTAGGGAAACGGGCACTGCCGTCTCCTCCTGCGTCAGGAGAAGGCTTTTGGAGTGTACGGTGCGTCAGATCTCAGGTTTGTCCGAAAAATTCCGGCGATCGAGACTGACGCACCCTATTAATTTTGCCGCCATGGGCGATCGGCAACCCCAAAAAATAATTCTCAAAATCATTGACTCAAAATCACAAAATCGTCGTATAATATTTATCTAGTCATGGTTTACCGCAATCCCTAAAAAGTAAAAGCCAGTAAAACAGACTAAGCGCGGGCGTAATTCAGTGGTAGAATGTCAGCTTCCCATGCTGAACGTCGTGGGTTCGAGTCCCACCGTCCGCTTTAACTGAATTTTCATATTTATATCAAAATCAATTAGTGCTATCAATTCGATCTATGGCTAATTTCTTAACCGCTGCATTATATAAATTCGTTCAACTATCCGATTTTGCCGAGCTGAAAGCACCGCTAATCGATTGTTGCAACAAAAACAACGTCAAAGGCACCATCTTGTTAGCAGCCGAAGGCATCAATGGCACGATCGCCGGTTCATCCGAGGGCGTGCGCGCAGTGCTGGCATTCTTGCGTAGTGACGCGCGTTTTGCTGATTTGGTTCACAAAGAATCTTTCTCAGAAAAAGCACCGTTTTACCGCCTAAAAATCCGCTTAAAACGCGAAATCGTCACGATGGGAATACCCGATATTAATCCATCTCTCATGGCTGGCAAATATGTCAAGCCCGATGAGTGGAATAAGCTGCTTGACGATCCTGATGTTGTCGTAGTTGATGTGCGTAACGACTACGAAGTATCTATGGGTACTTTTGCAGGCGCTATCAATCCCAAAACCAAAAGCTTTTCCGAGTTACCTGAATGGGTGCAGCAAGAAACTGCTTTGCGCGATAAACCCAAGGTGGCAATGTTTTGCACGGGTGGCATTCGCTGCGAAAAATCTACTGCTTTTTTGCGATCGCAAGGTTTTCAAGAAGTCTATCATCTCGAAGGCGGGATTTTAAAATATTTGGAAACGGTTCCGGAAGCAGAAAGTCGTTGGGAAGGTGAATGTTTTGTCTTTGATGAACGGGTTTCTGTTGTTCACGATTTAAAACCTGGTAACTATGAACTTTGTCGCGGTTGTCGTCACCCGATTAGTGAGGAAGATAAGGCTTCTGAATTTTTTGTCCTGGGCGTGAGTTGTCCTCATTGTCATGACTCGAAAACCGAAGCTAAAAAACAAGCTTTATTAGAGCGGCAGCATCAGATTGAGCTTGCTAAGCGTCGCAACCAAGTACATATGGGCGCGTGCTATGATGCTAAGGAAAAATCCGATGGTGCGATCGACTAAAAGGTATGTTGTTGGGCTTGGGCCCCAAGAGCGCTGAAGCGCAACTACGTACCAAGAAATGTATGTTGTTGGGCTTGAGCCCCAAGAGCGCTGAAGCGCAACTACGTACCAAGAAAGGTATGTTGTTGGGCTTGAGCCCCAAGAGCGCTGAAGCGCAAC
>NZ_JAEQDE010000152.1:0-7642 GCF_020737865.1 Microcoleus sp. PH2017_35_SFW_U_B | reverse complement strand
TGAGCCCCAAGAGCGCTGAAGCGCAACTACGTACCAAGAAAGGTATGTTGTTGGGCTTGAGCCCCAAGAGCGCTTGCATCGCAACTACGTACCAAGAAATGCCCAATGCCCAATGACTATATGTCACCAATATATCCAATTTTATATTCATTCCGCCGTTGTCCCTATGCTATGCGCGCACGTTTAGCGCTGATGATTAGCAATCGCGCGTGTGAGTTGCGGGAAGTTGTTTTGCGAGACAAACCACAAGAAATGTTAGACGTATCTCCGAAAGGTACAGTACCGATATTGATTGATGTTGACGGGCGCGTACTCGATCAAAGTATCGATATCATGTTGTGGGCGTTGGAACAACACGATCCTGAAAAATGGTTGAGGCCAAAGGAAGGTTCTGTTGCAGAAATGCTGGAACTTATCTCTCAATTTGATTATGGGTTTAAATATCATCTTGACCGTTATAAATACCCTGAGCGTTATGCTGGTGTTGATGCTCAAGCACATCGCGATGAATGTGCTTTATATCTGGGGAAACTCAATGCTAAGTTAATCAAGAATAAATATTTGTTTGGTAATAATGTAGCATTGGCTGATATGGCGATCGCACCTTTTGTCCGTCAATTCGCCCATACCGATAAAATTTGGTTCGAGGAACAGCCTTGGATTCCCCTACAAGCTTGGTTGACAGCCTTCACCGACTCGGAAATTTACGCCAGTGTGATGCAGAAATACCCCAAATGGGAATCGGGGAATCCCACCGTTATTTTTGGGCGATCGTAATTATATTCAATCAACAGATAAGATTGCTTTCATTTGTTATCAATTCTTAAAATTATCTGCGTTTATCTGTGTTAATCTGCCGGATATCTGCGGTTTACCTATCCATCAAAAATTTATGCAATAAATCTCATATGTAATGTTATTCTATTCCCTCAGGCGTTAGTGTATTCTAACAGATATTGTCAGGCTAAAATTATGATTGATGTTGGTTCATTAGTTCGATCGCCCAAAAACGATATGGGAATCGGAAAAGTTGTCGAGGTATCCCACCCCGATGCCATAGTTGAATATTTTTGCTCAGTAAAAAACCGCATCCGCAAAACTGTACCCCTCAGTTTGCTACAAGAAGCCCGACTTCAGCGTCAAACCCGCTGCTACCTCTGGAGTACAAGTCAGGAAAGGTGGATAATTGGCCGAGTTTATGACTGGGATGAAGATAAACTAGAGTACGAAATTGACCTCCCCGACAGCCAAAGTTTGCAAGCTGTCGAAGCCGAGCTTTACGTTCGCTGCAATATCCCGATCGCCGATCCGATCGACATTTTAGCAGTTAAAGGCCAAGAAACTCCCTATTTTCACGATCGCCGTTTGGCTTTTGTCCAATCTGCGATCGAACAGCGCGCCGTCAGTCGCGGCATGACGGGCTTAATTTCTGCTAACATAGACCTGTACCCGCACCAAGTTGAAGTCGTGCGGCGCGTCCTAGAAGACCCAATCGTGCGCTATTTGTTGGCAGATGAAGCTGGACTGGGGAAAACAGTAGAAGCGGGAACAATTCTCCGCCAATTCTTGCTAGACGATGCTAACGGGCGCGCTGTGGTAATCGTTCCCAAATACCTGCTCGAACAGTGGCGGCAAGAGTTAGAAAATAAATTCTATTTGTCTCATTTTGCCGATCGAGTGCAGCTTGTTTCTTTGAGCGAAATCAATCAAATTAGCCGCAATGCTAACCTAGATTTTTTGATTGTTGATGAAGCGCAAGAACTCGCAGCCATGGCTAATTCGAGCGATCGCAATCAACAACAATCCTTTGAACTCTGCCAGAAACTAGCTCATAAAAGCAAAAATTTATTGTTATTATCTGCAACGCCAGTCATCGGCCGCGAGCAAGATTTTCTCACGATGCTGCACTTGCTAGACCCCACAACCTACCGTGTTGACGATTTACAAAGTTTCAAAGCACAGGTGCAGAACCGTCAAGAAATTGGTCGAACTTTACTCGATTTCCGAGAGACAACACAGCCTGCTGTTTTGCAAACAAAACTTGCTCAACTTCGCACTCTTTTTGCTAAAGATGATTATTTAATCGCATTGGCAAAGGAATTAGAAAAAAGCCTAAAAACCAAAGAAACCGAAGAAAAATCTCGCCTGATCCGAACTATTCGCACCCACGTTAGAGATACCTACCGCCTGCACCGCCGCATTCTCCGCAACCGCCGGGATGCGGTGGAAGATGTGATTTTCGATCGCGATACAGTACCTAAAGCCGAGTACGATCTGAATGACGAACAGTGGTCTGAAATTCAAACTGTACTCGATAAATGGCGCGCTGCTGCTCCCAAATCTAGCGAATATCAGAGAATTTTTCTGCTGTTTTTCCGCGCTTCCGGTACTTGGTTGAATGTTTTGGAACGGGTTATCAAAGCTCGCTTGCAGAAAAAATCTAGTCCAGAGCTCGATCGCGAATTTGGACAAAGCGACACCGCAATTTTGACCAGAACTGCGCTGTTTTCCGAAGAAAGGGAACTGCTGGAAACCTTGCTCAACACTGTGTCAAAGGTCGAGGAAGGGTTCGATCGACTGGGTTTGTTACGAATCGCTATTTTGCGATTTCTCGCAGTTGCATTGAAGGTTCCGCGCGAATATCACAGCAATCCTCGCGATTTGCTCTCCAGAATTCAACAGCAAATTAAACGGCCGATTCCGGGCGAACGTTTCCCGAAAATTGCGATCTTCACCAGTTTTACGACGACTTGTCAAGAGATTGCGGAAAATTTAGCTAAAATCTTTGGTAAAAAGGCGATCGCCAGTCATGACATGACCAAATCAGCGGATGATGTGGAGGCGAATCTCCATCGGTTTAAGACTGAACCGCATTGTTTTGTCTTGGTGTGCGATCGATCGGCAGAAACAGGCGTCAACCTACAATTTATAGATTGGTTAGTCCACTTCGATTTACCGTGGTTTCCCAACCAGCTAGAACAAAGACTCAGCAGAGTCGATCGCATTGGTAGCAAAATGGGAGTGCAATTTTGTTTGTTTGCAGGCCCGGATATGCCCGATAGCCCCCACGAAGCTTGGTTTCAAGTCTTAAAAAACGGGTTTGATATCTTCAACAAATCGATCGCCAGCCTTCAGTTTTATGCCGAAACCAAACTGATTACACTTGAAGAAAAGTTGTTTACTGAAGGAGCAAAAGGCCTATCAAGCGAACTTGAATCGATTAAAACTGAAATCGAACAAGAGAAAATCAAAATCGATGAACAATACGCCCTCGATGAAATTGATATTCTTGATGACAGCGCATCTCAGTATTTTGAATCCCTCGACAACTGCGACGCACGCCATAAAGAAATGCAGCGGGCGGCGGAAGGTTGGTTGTGTCAAGCCCTCCATTTCAAACAAGTCGAACATCCCAGTATCTCTGGTTTGGTGCGCTATCAACCTACTCAAAAAACCTTAATTCCCTCCAAGGATTTGACAACTCAATTAGTTCCCTATTGTCAGCAATACGGTAGTTACAATCGGCGTATTGCTCATCAAAATACCGATGTCGTTCTTTATCGAACTGGCGAGGGATTAATTGATGCACTGGGCGCCTATGTTCGCTGGGACGATCGGGGTCAAGCTTTTGCGATGTGGCGTCACGATGAAAGTTGGGATGCTGCGGAGGGGAAGGAATGGTTCGGCTTTCAGTTTAATTATTCAATTCAAACTGATGTGCAGCCTGCTGCTCAAGTTTTGCAAGCACAAAACATCGAAAATTACAATTTAAAAGCTTTGCAACGGCGCGCTGATGCTCTGTTTTTGCCAATTTTTGAAACTGTGTATGTAGATGCTCGCAGCGAACAAATGTCTCTGGTAGAAGAGGCGGAAGTTTTGGCAATCTTGCAGCGCGGTTATAAGGGGAAAGGCGGCCCAAATCGGGATTACAATTTGTCTAAAAATCGCACGTCGCTGATTGACAATTTTGTAGATTCCCTGGATTGGGATGATTTTTGTCAGAAGGGGCGGGTGGTATCGGAGGAATTGCTGCGCGGGCGCGAGGCTTTTGTCGAAATGTGCAATAATTCTGCTACCAGTGCTGCAATTCAACTCAAAAATCGGGTGAATCAATTGCAATTACGTTTGAATCGACTTTCTAAATCGGAACAGCTTTTAGAATCAGTTTTGGCTGATGAAATTAGTACCGAAAGTTTGTTGAGTCAAGCGGTTTTAGCGGGAATTCGCCACCCGCACCTAACTCTTGAGTCGGTAGGATTTATTGTGATTTCTGGGCGTGCTCCTGTGAAATCGGAGGATGAGGGATAATTTGTTTTGGTGAAGTGCGTAGGCCGGGGCCCGGGCGTAGCCATCGCTCTTTTTGAGGGCGATTCCCTACCCTTCACCGAACCCTTGCGGGAAGATAGCTTCGCTTCACGCTCTTTTTTGAACCGATTCGGGAACACGGGCTTTTGGGTTCGTGCCACGATGGACGCTGATGGATGAAAGGGATTTCGGTATGATTGTGAACTGCTTCGGATGTTGATCGATTACACTATGGTATGTTAAATTTTTATGGCAATAACTTAATTTTAGGGGTGTAAATATGGCTAATTTACCATCAAGAACTACTGAAATTATAAATCAATTAAAACAGCAGGCTTTAGATATTGTTAATGAAGCTTCTGCCTTGGAATTAACCATTTTTGAACTATTTGGAGAGACCGAGGCAACGATTGCGGCACTAGATGAAATGAAAAGTGCAGCCGATGATGCTGAATCTTCCTACTCTCAACTATCTACTATCCAGCTTCAAATTGCCCAAGCTCAACCTGTTGCCTCTGGTGATATGCTACAATTACTAGAACGAGCTATAGCACGAACCCAAGCAAGGATTCCGGCACTGGAGCGTAGTATTGAAGAAGTTAAGATGGAATACAACTTGCCATGAATAAACAACCGCGCATCCCCGATCCAGAAACATCTAAACGTTTGCTAGCTAACCTCCGCCGAACTCGTATGGAGGTTCAAGAAGTCAATTTAGAATTAGGAGAAATTAATACGCTACTGGCAGAACAGCTTCGCCTGCAAAGATTGAATCGAGTCAGGCGATCGCTCAATAGCTCTACAGCAGAATTGTAAATTTATTAGCCAAAGCCACAAAAAGTTTAAGAAACGCGAGCGATATTTTTTGAACCGATCTATCGCACAGGCTTTTGGGCCCGTGCCACGATGGATGCGGATGGATGAACGGGATCTGGCATTTACGGGCTAAACATCCTCAAAAATTGCTCCCCGCTGCTGTAAATTTAGCTTGACATCTTCCGCAAGTCCCGAGTTATTCCCAAACCTCGCTGACTTGACATTCGCACCGCTGAAATTAGCATTTGTTAGGTTAACTTCGAGCAGATTTGCGCGACTAAAATCGGCACCGCTGAGGTTTGCTAAAGCCAGACTGGCGCGGTACAAATCTGCACCGCTCAAATCTGCATTTCCGAGGAAAGCGCCACTCAAATCTGCACCGCCGAATTTAGCGTTTTGCAGGTTGGCGTCGCTGAAATCGGCATCGTTTAAGTTTGCACCCCGGAAATTTGCCGCCGGGAGATTTGCACTACTAAAATCCACTGCACTTAAACTCGTCCCGCGCAAGCTACCGCCCGCGAAATCCAGTGCGGGATTGAGATTGGCGATTGTTGCCAGTTCTACAAAATCATCGGTTTCAGCAGCTATAATGCGATCGACCATTTCCTGCAACTCGGCTTCGGCTGGCGCGATAATTTCCACCTCAGGCTGTTCCACCGCAGGCAAATTGTAAGACAATAGCGCCCAACTGAGAGCCGGTTGGAGCTTATTTGCTAAATATACAGTCAGGATTCTTTCTAAAACCGAATGTTGATTTGGCGTAATATCGTGCGGCCACAAACCCTCCGCATCTGTGAGATAAATATCTTCTTTCGCAACTTCAAAAGCCGCTGCAATCCGCAATGGTTTGGCGGGAAATTCTCCCAGTTTAACACTTTTTAGCAAACCTTTTAATATTGGTTTTCCCCGTTTTAATGAAAAAATCCAAGCGGGTTTTGTATCGTCGCCGATTGTGGAAACATGACAAAACGTGCAGTCAGTTTCCTGGATTTTTTCCACCTTCTCGTTGTCTCGGACTTTCCGCTGACTTTCGGTTGACAAAATCTCTGTACTGCTGTCGATGGGCGACAGCTCAAAATCACCCACTAATTGACGCGATGCTACCGGAATTTCGCAGTTTTCCAGATTTAGTTTGAGCGTTCCGCCTTGCAGACCAAATTTAACGCGGCCGCCCAGCAGCGGTTCCCAATGCTCGTTAAAATTGAGGCTCAAGTGAATGTCAAGCTGCTGGGTTTGGGCTGCAACTGATGGCACTGGAATTGCTTCTAGTTGCATCCACAAGCAATCTGGGTATTTGTTGTGAGACTCTAGCGATCGCATATCGGTAGAAGTGCTGGCTCTGCCAGACTGTGATGGAGATTTTGACGAGTGCTTTATTTTATTTTATCACTATTGAGCCAAACTATTGATCGAATTTTTATCTGTGATAATTTATCGTTGGTTTGCGACACCTATAATGCACCTTAGCTTAATTGGTTGGTAGTATTTGGTTTTTTACCCAATTCCGAAATGCTTGAACTAATTCTAAATAATCCATTGTTTCCGCCTGTTGCAAAAAACCGACAATTTCTAAAATATGTACAGTGGGAAATGCTAAACTGCGATCGCACGAAACGTATGCTCTATTTTCTAATCTATTGATAATCAGGCGTTCGCCGTTATAAATCCAAACTTCCGGCACGCCGACATCAGCATAAACTTGCAAGCTATTTTCCGAGTAACTCGTGAGATCGAGTTCCACTACTAAATCAGGTGGCGGACTTTCCTTCGTGTCAATTCTTTTTATTCCTTTAATTGCAGATAAATTCTGGATGTAAAAACATTCATTTGGTTCTGCACTGCTGAGTTCTGGACGCTTAAAAGTTGTGGAACCGACGGCTGCAATGTTCAGTCCGAATTCTTCAGCCAGGGTTTCCACAAATCTGCCGATTATTGTTTTGTAAAATTGGTGTTCTGGTGAAGGTTCCAGAATCTCTAGATTGCCACCATTGTATTTCAGCCGCAGTGGCCGGTCAATGTATTCGGCGAGCAAGGTTTCGTAGGTTTGCCAACTGATACCCGATAACTGGATATTTTGGCCTGGCGAGGTGAGATTTTCAGCGGGCATAGTGGTATTTTGCTGAGTAGTTCGTAGGCACAAGCCGGGGCTTAGCCATCGCACTTTTGGATTATACCATCAATTCGGGCGATCGCAGTAGCATCTTTACTAGACCTGAATTACAAAAATAATTCGGACGGGCTAGAAGCCCATCCCACAAGAAAAAAAATTGTGGGATGGGCTTCTAGCCCGTCCTGAAATTTGATTAACAGGACTTTTACAATCTTTTCTACTCACCCATCTGCGCCGGAAATACCGCAGACAAATCGAGAGACAACTCTGGGAAACCTGGAATTACCACAACCTCATTTGGCAAAACCACTTGTTTTACTCGATAATCGAAACCACCTCTTTGTTTCTGATAAGGTTCGCTGTGCATTTCCAATTGAATATCTACTAAATTAAATATCCAATAATCAGCAA
>NZ_JAEQDE010000151.1:0-10613 GCF_020737865.1 Microcoleus sp. PH2017_35_SFW_U_B | reverse complement strand
GTCACCATCATGTTCCACTCAGTTATCCAGGTCGTCCCTGGCTAGCCATCCTCCGCATTGCTTATATAGCAAGGGTTTCAGCTAAACGAATCGCACTCTCAGAATATTGGCAGCACCATTTAAGTCTGCATTCACAATCGAAGCATTTGCTGATCGATACAAGCCACGTTTAATTCGTTTTCCAGATGCTTTCCACCCAGATGGCTTTTCACCATATTTGGGTAGGGAGTCACCACCCTTAAAAACTAGCTTTCGATGTATATGCTTCTTCTGTTTCAACAAACCTGATACCGTGCAAATCGCACAGTTCTTTTAATCTATTTTTGAGTTTACCTAAAGGCATTTGAACAAACTTTTGATTGTTCACTTTACCTAGATTACTGTTAGACTTAAAACCTTCATTCCACCCAACTATCAGTGTGCCAATTCCAGATTTCAGGCAATGGTTAGCAATCAACTTGGCAGCCTTATTGATACCATCACGCATTTGGTGATTACGTTTTCGGGTAACACGGTCTAACCAATTATCCCAATAACCTTCTGGCTTTCCTTCTTGTCTAGTTGCTACTTTCTTGTTCCACAATTGATTCATCGCTTTCATTGCACGAGAATCAATCAAAAAAGAATTTCCTAATGTATCGACACAAGCTGGCTTTATTATCAGCAGTTCCCAAGTCAATTGATAATGCTTGACCAATGTCCAGATTATGTTGTTGTTTTTCAACCTCGTAGGATATTTCCAGATAAAAAGCACCATTCTTAGGGAGAATCGTAAACTCTTTCACTTTGGAAAAATCCAGATTCGATGGCATAGGTAAAAAGAATTCAGAAACTCCAAACCATCGCCTTACTGTTAAACCCAAGGAAAATCTTAACTGATTGCCAACAAGTTTCGGTCTTAACCCTCCCGAATTAGGATAAACAACTTTGAACAACTTAGAACCTGTCAGGTATCCCGGTGGCTTGGGCTTGAAATGCAATTGACCTTTGATGTACAAATCTCTTACTTCTTTAAAAGATTTGAAGGCTTCTGTGACTGACATCAATGTTTGCTGCATTGGTGTTGATGGCAACGACTTAGCAACCATTGATTTGGCAACTGACGATTCAAAAGATAAGTCGAATTTTCCCGTCAACAGTTTTCCGGTCTTAAAAAAAGTTTGACGAGCCAAATAAACCCCACTGTTGTAAAGTTTACCTGATTGTTGGCAGAGATACTCCAACAATGCTTTAATTTGTTTGGTTGGAGACAGTAATACTTGCTGAACTCCCATTGTTTTTTGGGTTTTAGTCACCTCTATTTTCCTGAATATTGGTTGATTTGTCTACTTTCAGTTATTATACTAGATATCTCAAGGTCAATCAACAAAATATTTAAAAAGAAAGAAAGAAAGAAAGAAGACGGGGACTCTCATTCCCTCGTGCCACTTCCCTCTCAGGACTAAAGTCTCGCTCGTTTCCCGCATCCCGTATTATTTTTATGAGTTTTCAGCTTGTCTTTGGTTGTATGCTTTTCTTAAACTGTTATCTGAAGGTAAAATCAACAAAATTCTGCTGTTTAATGCACCTGGCATCAGGCACTATTTGCAGCAGTAACGATCGCCTTTGGGTGAGTCCTCTCGCCCACCCCACAGGAAAATCTAATTATCGCGGAACAGGCGAGAAAGCCTATTGCTGATGTGGAACAGGCCAGAAAGCCTGTTACCAATCTTGCTGATGCAAAGAACTACTGTTGCCGCACGGGAACTTGACATTTTGCTAGATAAGTCTTAATTTCTCCGACGCTAAGTTGCCCGTAGTGCAGCAGGGAAGCCAGTAAGGCTGCTTCTGCTTTGCCTTCCGTCACGGCTTCGTAGATGTGGTGACAGTTGCCGGCGCCGCCGGAAGCAATCACGGGAATTTCTACAACTTCGGCGATGCTGCGGGTTAATGATAAGTCGTAACCGGCTTGAGTGCCGTCAGAGTCCATGCTTGTCACTAGAATTTCGCCGGCGCCGCGCTTTTCGGCTTCCTTGGCCCAGACGATCGCATCTAAGCCTGTATTTTCACGCCCTCCGCGCACGTACACGTCCCAACCGGGATTGTCCGCATCTTGGCGTTTGCGAGCGTCGATCGCCAATACAATACATTGATTGCCAAATCGATCGCTCGCTTTGTCAATCAAACTCGGATCGCGCACTGCCGCTGAATTAATACTTACCTTATCAGCGCCCGCCCTCAACAAACTTTTAATGGTGTCCAAGGATTGGATGCCGCCACCCACCGTCAAAGGGATAAATACTCGATCGGCAGTCCGGTACACCACATCAATCATAATGTTCCGGTCTTCGTGAGTCGCCGTAATGTCCAGAAACACCAACTCATCAGCACCCGCATCATTGTATACCTGAGCCATTTCCACCGGATCCCCAGCATCCTTAAGGTTGACAAAATTCACACCTTTGACCACACGGCCAGCTTTCACATCCAAACAAGGCAAAATTCTTTTCGACAACATAAAATTCTCGTGTTTCTAATTGATTCAGCGCCGCAGCGAGGAAAAGGTTTTGTTGGACTCTTCAAAAAGTGGAAGTGTAGCAACAAATCTCAAAGATAGCTTGTGTGTAACCACAGGGTTGTCTGAGACGAGAACCATTGTCCAGCTTTTTTTTTGGCAACAGAAGCAGAAATTAAGTTATATTTTGCCAAAAAGCAGCCAATGCAACTGCCTAGGTACATCTTTGGCGTGCAAAATATTACGCTTTGGCCTATGATCGAGCGGTAACTACCTTCGGTGGTTATCAGGCGGTAATTTGGCAATGCTTTATGGGTTCGGTGCATCGATCGACTAAACTATTTTAAATTTTTAGAACAGCCGATTTCAGGTTTTTAGTGGCAATCTTAGTTATGAGCCGCGTACTAAAGTTAAAATTTAAAGTTGAAAACCTCAAATCGGTTGACTTGATGTTGTTTCTAGGGCTGTGGTGACTTTGCAAGCCAATCCACATTTGTTACTTCGTACAGAAAGCGGCAATCGCTACTTGCCGCTCTCCGGCAGCAATTGCTGGACAGTAGGGCGAAATGATGACAATAATTTTGTATTGACCGATCGCTGGATTTCCCGAAATCACGCGATGTTACAGCAAATGGAGACCGGAGAGTTTTACCTGATCGACTTGGGCAGCCGCAACGGTTCCTTTGTCAACGGGCGGCGGGTGAGTATTCCTGTCACTCTCAGAAATGGCGATCGAATTATTTTCGGTCAAACCGAGTTGGACTTCCATAACCCAACCGGAGGGCGCCGGCTCGATCGCCTGCACGACACAGACTCTGAAGATTTTACAGCTACTTTGACGGTACGCAGCCTGATTACTGTCATGGTAATGGACATCCGAGACTTTACAGTTTTGACTAGACAGCTAGACGAAACCATCCTCTCGGAAGTCATCGGCAATTGGTTCCGCAAAGCCGGACACATCATTCGCGAACATGGCAGTTGGGTGGACAAATACATCGGCGATGCCATCATGGCTGTCTGGTTCCACAAACCAAGCGGCGTCAGCAGCGAAGAAATGATGCGGATTTGCCAAGCTTTAAGCCAACTGCACAAGGCAACTGATTTACTCAGCAGCCGTTACCCCCTGCCTTTTCCGTTGCGAGTTGGGGCTGGAATCAATACTGGCTATGCAATGGTGGGAAATTCCGGCAGCAGCGATCGATCGGACTACACCGCCTTGGGAGACACTGTAAACGCCGCATTTCGCCTAGAGTCTTGCACCAAGGATATCGGCAAGGATATTGCCGTGGGAGAAACAACCTACAAATACCTGACGGAATTGGGCGCCCAAGAAGCTTTCGAGCAGCACATCGTTACTTTGAAGGGTTACGACACTCCCAGCGTGACTTACGGCAGTAATTATACTGACTTGAACGCTTTTCTCAAAAGGAAAGGAAAGAGTTCTTGATAGCTAGAAAATTGGGTGTGCAGCCAAAAATTAATCGATCGTCTCAACTACGTTGCATAGCATATATTGAGAGCAATGTCAATTCTTGGATGTAAATTTTGTTAACAGTCCTCGGCCTGCTGGGGATTTATCTGAAAAACTGCATAAGCAAAATGGTAGTCTCTACATAAATGCTGTGTATGAAATTGGGAGACAAAACTTCATGAAACGATTGGGTCGTCTATTGGCAGTATTGGGCTTAGTGCTGGGCTGCTTTGCATGGGCTGGAGACATGAGCGCGATCGCGGCGAACCTGAGCCGTATCGCCTTGCCATCAGCCTCGCTCATAGCAGTTGATGTTCCGGCTAGAACCAATCGCGCCGATGACAAGCTTGCCACAGAATACGGCAAAAAACTTGATTTGAACAACAGCGCCGTCCGCGACTTTCGGGACTTTCGAGGGTTGTATCCCACTTTAGCTGGACAAATTATTAAGAATGCTCCTTACGAAAAAGTTGAGGACGTACTCAACATTTCAGGCTTGACGGAAGCTCAAAAAAAGGTGCTGCAAGCTAACCTGGACAAATTCACCGTAACTGATGTCGAATCAGTCTTTATTGAAGGAGACACCAGGTTGAATAATGGTCTCTACGACTAGATAGCAGTGAGCCTCTTTTGAAGGCATTAGTCAGTAGTCAGTAGTCAATAGTCATTAGTCAGTAGTCATTAGTCATTAGTCATTAGTAATTTTTTGTTAATTCATGAATTATGGCTTCTGGCTTCTGGCTTAGGGCTTAGGGCTTCTGGCTTCTGGCTCCGGCTGATGAATGCCGAATGCCTTGAAACAGGATCGAACCCAAAGACGGATACAAGCTTCCGATTTTGTGGAGAGAAAAAATTTTAGATATTTGTTTAAATCCAGATTCATCTGTAGATTAAATTATTCAATTATTAAATCTAAAATGGACAGTTCCAGCCCCTCAAGTCATCTGTAGAGTCAAATCTAAAATCGACATTTATATTACCCAGATTCATCTGTAAAGTTAATTTTAAAATCTAAAATCTAAAATCTAAAATCTAAAATCGGCTGACTTATGACTGACAAATTTGACGTATTGGTGATAGGTGCTGGCGCAGCCGGTTTGTACACGGCGCTTTGTCTACCAGAACATTTGCACGTAGGCTTGATTAATAAAAATATTATGCCTGTTTCTGCAAGCGATTGGGCTCAAGGAGGCATTGCCGCAGCGATCGCCCCAGAAGATTCCGCAGCACTCCACGTTCAGGATACACTGGCTGCGGGAGCAGGTCTTTGCGATTTAGAAGCAGTGCAATTTTTAGTCGAAGAAGCTGCTGCTTGCATAGACTCCCTGGTAAAAATGGGCGTTGCATTCGATCGCACTGGCCCAGATTTAGCCCTCACCCTAGAAGCCGCCCACTCCCGCCGCCGAGTGCTCCACTCCGCCGACACCACAGGAAAAGCCGTTGTCAGTACCCTGACAGCAAAAGTATTAAACCGCAAAAACATTCAACTCGTATCCCCAGCCTTTGCTTTGAGTCTGTGGCTAGACAAAACCGGGCGGTGTCAGGGAATTAGCTCAATTTGCGACTCCCAAGTCAAATGGCTGCGGGCTAGCGCCGTAGTGCTGGCTACAGGCGGCGGCGGACAGGTTTTTGCTCAAACAACCAACCCGTCGGTAAGTACCGGGGACGGGGTAGCCATTGCGTGGCGCGCCGGGGCGCTGCTGCGAGATTTAGAATTTGTGCAGTTTCACCCGACAGCCCTCAGCAAAGCGGGCGCGCCTCGGTTTCTGATTAGCGAAGCGGTGCGGGGAGAAGGGGCTCATTTAGTTGACAGCAAGGGATATCGCTTTGCTTTTGACTCTCACCCCAGCGGGGAACTCGCGCCTCGGGATGTTGTCAGCCGCGCTATTTTCCGCCACTTGCAGAAGACGGGGGAACCTCATGTTTGGCTGGATTTGCGCCCGATCGACTGCGATCGACTGCGCTACAGGTTTCCGAATATTATTCAAGTGTGCGCTGATTGGGGAATTGATATTTTTGCCGAACCTGTGCCGGTGACGCCCGCCGCCCATTACTGGATGGGGGGAATTGTGGCTGACAAGTTCAACCAAACTTCGATTCCGGGTTTGTATGCGGTGGGAGAAACTGCGAGTACGGGGGTACACGGCGCTAACCGGTTGGCGAGCAATTCACTGCTGGAATGTCTGGTTTTTGGCGCGCAAATGGGACTTTTGCAGTTAGAAGGTAAAAAGTCCGAAGCCTTACCAGAGGAGGAAGATGCAGGGGAAATCTTGGAAAAATCGGTTTCACAACAGGATATTGAGGCGATCGAAAAATTGCGAATCCAATTGCCGAGTTTGGTGTGGCAGAGTGCGGGAATTTGTCGGGGACAAAGGGATTTGGAAAGTGCGATCGTCCAAGTTGAGATGTGGCGGCAAGAATTTTCCTCTTTGGCTTTGAGTCAAGCACTTGATAATTTACGGCCCGGACAAACGATCGATTTTTCGCCGGCTGATGCCGAAAATAGCTCGGTTTTGCGAAATTGGGGGGAAGTTGGCAATTTATTGGATATTGGCTACTTAATTCTCAAAAGTGCTGCGTTTCGCACGGAAAGTCGCGGTGGTCACTACCGGCTGGACTATCCCCTCACCGATCGAGATTGGTGCAGTCACACTTTAATTAACCAATCGCATTGGTACAAATCTGGGCCCATAGAATATTGAAAAATTGGGTTTAGCGCGTCCCTGTACCGTCACTTTTAGGACTTCCATTGGGATCTGGTTCGTATTTTTTGGGGTTATTGGGCGCCTCAGATGTGCGCGCCTCTGTCAAGACTGTGGAGGTCGATGGGTCTTTTGCTGAGTAGCTGGTTGAGTTGCCAGCAAGTAAGGCGGCATTTGCAATGCCGATCGTACTGACTTGCATACTGACAGCCAGAATTGCCGTTGTTGTGATCCCAATCAAAGTACGCATAGTGTTCATAGTCTTATCCAAATCACTCAAATAGATGCACGTCCCTACAACCTATTATATCTATGAATTTACGTAGTTCCACTTATGTCTTTACATTTCCTTTAATTAATTTTTGTAAGTTTACTTAAATTTTTTTTAATCAATGCTGTTTGGCGATTTGAATTGGGTCTCCAGTCTGCTACAATTTGCGATTTATTATGGGAATGACTTACTCCATAACCGTTTGGAGCGCGGGCTTGCCGTTGCCGTCTTTTTTGAAACTAATCCCAATCTTTTTATATTTCTTAACATTTAAATGAGACGGCTATTTGCTGTCTTAAGCTGCATATTTTTATAAATCTATCTAATGATAGATGACATCTTATACAATGTTTTATAATAAGATTGTAAGTCGAAGAATTGAAAATAACTTAAGCATAAAAGTTGGCACCACTGACTTACAGTTGGATTGTGTTTTTGAACTGAGATTAATTACGAAAATTGATATTGATTTTTCCCGCCTTCCTTAGCACGATACATCGCAGCATCAGCATTGTTAACTAAAATATCTGACTCTTGACCGTCAATTGGATACAAACTAATGCCAATACTTGTAGTTACAGAAACTGTATGTTCTTCTAAAGTAAAAGGCTGCATAATGGTGTCACAAATTTTTTGAGCTACTTTCGCAGCTTCTTCGCTACCAGGAATTCCCGGCAAGATGACAGTGAACTCGTCGCCACCCAACCTCGATATAATATCGCTACCGCGCAAGCATTTTTTGAGCCTCCCGGCCACTGCTTGTAAGAGCAAATCACCCGCATGATGTCCGAGAGTATCATTGATTGACTTAAATCCATCTAAATCTAAAAACAGTAAAGCTACCAATTCCTGATTGCTGGAGGCTCTTTCCAGGGACAGATGCAAGGATTCGTGAAACATTTTGCGGTTCGGCAAACCGGTGAGAGCATCGTGATAGGCTTGGTGGCTGAGTTCAGCATTTTTTTGCTTGAGGGCATCTTCCAGGCGCTTGCGTTCGGTAATATCTCTGATCGCTCCAACTAAAAATAGGTTCCCCGCAGCATCTTTATGCAGGGATCTTTTAGTCGAAATCAGATGGGTAATTCCGTGAGCGTCAGTAAAATATTCTTCATTTTCTAGTGGCTGCTGAGTTTGCAATACTAATTCGTCTTGCTGCCAAAATATATCCGCTTCGGCTTGGGGAAATAACTCGTAATCGGTGCGAGAAATTAAAATTTCTAAAGGATACCCAATAAACCGACAATATGACTGATTCAAAACAACCCAGCGGTGATTTCTATCTTTAACAAAAATTGGGTCGGGAATTGTATCGATTAGCCATTGTAAAAATTCTTTAGACCGTTTGAGTTCTTCTTGTATGTGAGCCAGATAAGCTACAACTGCACAGCCAGAACCCAACAGACTGAGGATGGAAGGAATTAACGGCAGCCACCAACCGGCCAACCATGCTATGTATAAACTAGCACTTAATCCTACACAGATACTTGATAAAGACCAAGCCGATCGCCCGAGCGATCGCAACTTCCAGCTCACACTAGCTCCCGCCCACGACCACAGTAAAATCCACAGCCACTCCGCCGCCTCTGGCCAAACTTTAATACCCTCGCGCCCGTCGAGGGCCGCACTCAAAATTTGGCTCAAGAAATTAGCCTGAAGCTCAACTCCGGGTATTGGCTGGGGAGGAGCAAACAAACCAGAACTGTAAGCGTTTTGGTGAAAGTCTTTGAGGCTGGGGGCAGTTGAGCCGATCAAGACAGCGCGCGATCGCACAAAATCAACCGGTACTTTGCCAGAAAGCACGTCGCTCATCGATACCGTGCGAAAACTGCCTCGTGGGTGGCGCAGGTTGGTGAGAATTTGATAGCCGCGACTGTCCGATCGCACGTAAGCACCATCATTCGGTTTAAAACGCTGAAACACCCCCTTGCCTAACTGCAAGTATTTAGGATTGACTGTTGCAGGTTCAGGGGAAATCCCTTCGGTTTCGAGGTAAAGCAAAGCCAGTCTCAGCGCTAAACTTTGATGGGTTTTGCCGTTTCCAGGCCAAGCGTAGAGCAAAGTTCGGCGCACTTTTGAGTCAGCGTCGAGGACAACGTTGTTGAAACCGATGCGATCGAGCTTTTCCAGTACCGGAGGCGGGCGCACTCCAAATCTGGTTTCGTCTGGCATTAACTCAATCCCAATTAAATTGGGAATAGTTTTAAAAGTTTTGACCAATTCGGCATTACCCGGTTGAGTCGGCAAATCTCGGTAAACGTCGAGGCCAATCGCCCGCGGCTTCCCAGCGTGCAATTTTTGCAGCAATTGGGCCAATACAGCATCGGACATGGGGTAGCCGTATTTTTGCAAGTCAGCTTCGTTAATTTCGATAATGACGATGCGCGAGTCCACTGGTTCGGCGGGCCGCCAGCGTACAAAGCGATCGCAAGCAGCCCATTCCAACGCCTGCAAAAATCCTAACCAGCGCAGTAGAATCACCGTACCGCCAACGGCACTCGCAGTAATTAATACTCGGCGTTCTCGATCGAGCCATTTTTTGATAGTTTTTAGCATATTCTGGGGATGTTCGCCTCGCCTGAAGAGCATATAAGGTATTGTAAAACTTTATTAAATTTATAAGCATTGGTAGGCGATGATGGTATCCTGTAATCAGGAGGTCGAAATGAAACTACCTGACTACGCTAAAGCAATAGGCATAAGTTACACAACCGCGTGGCGCTGGTGGAAGGCAAATAAGCTGCCACATCCGGCACGGCAGGCAGAAAGCGGTCTGATTATAGTTGACTACTTACCGCAGTCGCCATCAAACCAGAGCAAACAGAACCGAGTCGCTATTTACAGTCGAGTTTCATCTTCAGAAAACAAGGATAACCTCAACCGTCAATCGCAGAGATTAACGGAGTACGCCATTGCTAACGGTTATCAAATTGTTAAAAATGTCAAAGAAATTGGCAGCGGATTAAACGATCATAGAAAACAGTTAGAAGCATTGTTGCAGCAAGATGACTACGACATCTTGCTAGTTGAACATAAAGACCGTTTGGCTCGATTTGGTACAAATTATCTAGACGTTCTACTTCTGAGATTGGGAATTAAGCTAGAAATAGTTAATTTAGCGGAGAATGGAAAAGATGAGCTAATGCAAGACTTGGTGGCTATAGTTACTAGCTTTGCTGCCCGACTTTACGGACAACGACGTGCTAGCAGAAAAACCGAAAAAATAATTGCCGAACTGAAAGATGGAGGTACAGAGTGCAACTAGCCGAGAGGCATATCATTAAATCAACGGAACCTCGTTTCGCCCAAATTGACGAACTAGCATTCAAGTCCAAAAATCTGTACAATGCCGCCAATTATGTCATTCGTCAGAACTTTATCTATGGATGGGGCTATGTCAGTTATAACGAAATGAACCGATTGATGAAGTCTCATCAAGCCTACAAGGCTTTACCAGCCAAAGTAAGTCAGCAAATCTTGATGGTGCTAGATAAGAATTGGAAATCGTTTTTTGAAGCCGTTAAAGCTTATAAAGCCGATTCTTCAAAATTCACGGGTCGCCCGAAATTGCCAAATTACAAAGACAAGACCAAAGGGCGAAACCTTCTCGTCTACACGATTCAAGCGATTAGTAGTAAACAGTTGAAGAAAGGAATCGTTAAACTTTCGGGTACT
>NZ_JAEQDE010000150.1:0-11047 GCF_020737865.1 Microcoleus sp. PH2017_35_SFW_U_B | reverse complement strand
ATAACGACTTTGCAGCCGGTGTTGATTTGGGGCTGAATAATTTAGTGGCGCTAACTTCAAATCAACCGGGATTTATCCCGCTGTTGATTAACGGGCGGACATTGAAATCGATCAATCAGTTCTATAACAAGCGCTCATCGCGATTACAATCCCAATTGAAAGGGAGGCGCAAAACTTCACCTCGGATTCAACGCTTAACTCGCTGTCGCAATCAAAAAGTAGACAATTATTTGCATCATACGAGTCGCAGGATTGTTGATATTTTGGTCGCGCAACGAATTGGAACGTTAGTAATTGGCAAAAACGCACAGTGGAAAACCGATATCAACCTCGGAAAACAGACTAACCAAAACTTTGTCAGCATTCCTCACGCGCAGGAGGAATCTTTTACCTCCAAAGCCAATTTCTTGGGCTTAGATCCAATTCCTGTTTACGGAAAAACAAAAACAGAACCTGTATTTACCGGAAAACGAATTAAGCGAGGTTTGTACAAAACATCGACTGGTCAGTTGATTAATTCTGACGTGAATGCTTCTTACAATATTCTCAGAAAAGCAATCCCAAATGCGTTCAGCGATGGGATAGGGAGCTGCGTAGTTCAGCCGAGGCGGGTCAATCCGCTTAAAGTGAAAGTGAAGGGGGAGGGACTTGAAGCCTCCCATGTCTATAAATGACTATACTTTTATCAGCTATTACTACATATCGTTTTTACGTCTTCACGGGGTTCTGCTCAGTCGATTTTATATTTTTGATTTTAGACGATCGCAATTTTTCGGTTGTGCGGTGTGGCAGATGCGTGGATTGTTGATTTTTGATTGTCGAATTGTTTAGTTTTTCGGTGCGCTATGCTGGTTGGTAATTGGTAATTGGTGATGGTAATTGGTAATTGGATTCTAAGCTTTTAAAACGCCACCTTTTTTCTGATATTTTTTATAAGTTTGTGGCGGTCGGTAAACCGGACATCCTTACTATGAGGGCATCACAGAATTGCGAAGAGTTGTGTTTGATACCATATCCACCATAAACCCAAGAGACCCTTTCTACCGATTACCGATTACCTTTTACCAGAAAGAATTGGTTTAAAGCCGGAACCTTTGAGGGAGAAATGAAAATCAGACTATTCATTACTCCAATCCTCTTCCTTCTAGGTAGAGATCCTCTCAAACTGTCAACTGTCAACTGTCAACTGTCAACTGTTGAACCACTTACCGATTACCATAAAAAATTGGTTTAAAGCCGGAACCTTTTTCGGGATAAATTAAAATCCGACTATTCATTACTCCAATCCTCTTACTTTTTTTGTCAAGTGCTACCCGTGCGGTCAACTGTCAACTGTCAACTGTCAACTGAACAAAGCGTCCGCTAATCTTTCGATCGAACCGCTATATCAACGCAGATAATTTTCAGAATAGCGATCGAATGAGTGCCATTTGAGTGTAATGACTCTGGCAGCAGAAACCCGGTTTCTGGAGTTTTTGTGTAAAATTTATAGTATTTATTCGCAGACAGCCTAGTAGATAGTCACCACTTTTTGGCAAATTTCGACCTGACTAATTTTTACTAATTTATAAATATTAATCCTAGATGGCAGATTTGAGATTAATTTCGCAGCACTAGGAAACGAGCAAATAACTTGCCTACGGATATTTACTGCTTCACCATCTAAAATCTGTCATCTAAAATTTCTAACTATTCTGTCAGTTTTGAAAGTTGCGCGGGCCCGTGTAACCGGATAAATCGGCGAGTTTATCCAAAGTTTGCGTCCCCGAATAAAACTGACCTTGAATCTCCCAAGTCGGGAAACCTTTAATATTCGTAGCAGCAGCTTGGCAAATTTCAGCACGGGAATTTTGCCCTTTCGGATCGCATTCAAAATAATCAATTATTTTGGCTGCTTCTTTGCCGAATAGCATTTTTTGGTCGTGGCAGTGGGGACACCAGTAAGCACCGTATTCTTTGGCGTCAATTTGTCGGAGGTGGCGGGCTAAAGCAATTTGTGCAGGGCCGGAGGTTGTAGTCACGGCTGGGGGTAGAATTCCGGGGGTAGAAGAAACAAAAGGAGCAGGTGAACTGACGCTGTTATACAGTCCCAAGGCGCCGATCGAACTTACCATCATTACCAAAATACCTGTAAACACCAACTGTCCGATATCTTCCCACTCGCGGCCGACTAGCACCAGCACAAACAGCGACAGCGCAAATACGGCGGAACTGATGCAGTAAATGCAGAGTTCCTTAATTTCAAAAGACATCAAATACATCAAATAGCTGCTGAAGATTACCATCGCAGCGGTGATGATAAATAGCGCTTGCCAAGTTTGATTTTCTAGTTGAGAGTGCAGACCTTTATTGGTGTCTGGATTGACGGCTTTGGGAGCGAGTGCCAAAATTGCGATGCTCAGGTAAGCCAGACAACCTAATAAACTTAAAGGCACTGTGCCAAAAACTGTAGCGTAGGGACTGTTGAGAACTTTGTCGCAGCCGCTGGTGGGACAAATGACTGAGCCTGTCGTGAATTTAGCGATCGTCAGATAGGCCGTTTCTACGACGCCGATGGCTGCGATGGCTGCGATCGCAGTTCTAGACCAGCGATGAATCCAAGGGGTTGAACGTCGGCGAATCATTTTTTTGATTTGGTAATTGCTAATGGGGAATGGGGAATGGGGAATGGGGAATGGGGAATGGGGAATGGGGAATGGGGAATTGAAAATTGAGAATTGAGAATTGAGAATTGAGAATTGGGCAAACAGGGCATTGGGCATTAGAACCAACAACTAACAACAAACATACATACGATAAATAACATATAGCACTTCTCAAAAAGGTTCGCGGACGTAGTTGGGCTTGTGCCCAGTTTAGTGCTTATATAAGCTGTCAGTCATACCTCATCTTTCTGAAAACCGCTATAGAAGCACCAACAACTAACTAATGCCCTCTTTGGCCGATGCCCTCTTTGGCCGATTCCCTCTTTGGCCGATTCCCGATGCCCTCTTTGGCCGATTCCCTCTTTGGCCCATTCCTATTTTACATTTTACTTCCGACCCACCCCAAAACGGGTATTTGGTTTCCGACACGAGGGTCAGAGTCGATACTAAAATTTTAGACTTTTGTTCGAGTTCCCAGATGAATCTGTGGACTCAAATCTAAAATCTAAAATCTAAAATCTAAAATTGACTGACTTTGCCCGGTTCCGGTGTTGACCCTCTTGAACCATTTGTCTCAATGTTTTGTTGTTCGAGCTCTTTCTGGGAAAAGCTGCGGCGGGCGGCTTCGACAAACTGACTGACGCGGATCGGATCGATCGGCTGCTCGATGCGGCCGTTTCGCTTCAGGGAACTCGATACAATTACACCATCGGCGGCTTGCATGAGCGTGGAAACGTTTTCCCACGAGGCGCCGCTGCCGATGAAAACAGGAATTTCCCCCGCTGCTGCACTCGCGAGTTCTAAGTCTTCGAGATTGGGAGGGCTGCCGGTTGTCCAGCCAGAAAGGATTACGGCGTCGGCTAAGGCGCGCCCGATCGTCTCTTGGACGGCTGTGGTTAAGTTGGGGCTGCCGAGGGGGCGCCCGTGCTTGACTAGCACGTCTGCGAATATTTTGACATCGCTGCCCAATTCCCGGCGGTAGCGCAGTAGCTGGTGAGCTTGGCCTTCAATTAAGCCTTGATCTGTAGCCATGATGCCGTTGAGGACGTTGACGCGGATGAATTGGGCTCCCGTGCAGGAGGCGATGGCGATCGCGCTGTGGGCGTCGTTTCGTAGCACGTTAATACCGATCGGCAGTGTCACCAGATTGGTTAGCCTCTCGACTACCAGAGTCATGGCACTTACCACAGCCGGATCTACGCTGTCTTTGGCAAAAGGAGCGTCGAAAAAGTTCTCGACTATGATACCGTTTGCGCCGCCAGAAGCCAGCGCAGTAGCCTCTTGCTCGGCTCTTGAGATAATAGCTTTGAGGTTCCCGCCCCAGCGGGGAGAAGTTGGCAAAGGCTGTAAATGTACGACACCGATTATGGGATTCGGCGTTTTGAATATTTGTTTTAAGTCCACGGGTTTCCTGAAACCACCAATTTCACTGACGGCTGACGGCGGGTTTTGACGGTATATTCTAGAATTCTATATCCACGGGGGCGATTCGGATGACTCAATTGTGCGGGGACTGTCGGTAAAAGCCGGAATTTAGCAGCGGTTAGTCGATTTCAGATTTTAGATTTTAGATTTTAGATTTTAGATTTTAGATTTACTTGCAGTCTGTCGATTTACTCCAGACATGAATCTGGGGGCTTGAACTTTGGTTTAAAATTTTGGCATCTCCCCGACTTTTGTGCCCAAGCAAGTATCCGTTTTCGATCGAGGTTAATTCTTGAAAGTTGTTCTGCTCGTTTTGGCCCTCACCTCCGGATTGTGGGCCACAATCGAAGTGCTGCTGCGCGTGCTGCTGGGTTTTGGCAATCCCTTGATTTACATTGCCGATGCCGAGTGTGGCTATTTGTTGGCGCCCAACCAGAGGGTGCGCCGTTTGGGCAACCGGATCGAGATTAACGAGTATTCGATGCGTACTGGATCGATCGCCCCAACTCCCACTCCCGAAACTCTGCGTATCTTGCTGTTGGGTGATTCTGTCGCCAACGGCGGTTGGTGGACAGATCAGACAGATACCATCTCGGAAATTATGGCTCGGCAGTTGAGCCTGCAAGTACAGAATCTGACGAGCGATTCACAATCAGGTGCAAAAGTCAACTATTCGGATGTTGAAGTTCTCAACGCTTCAGCCAATTCTTGGGGGCCGAGGAATCAACTTGCTTATGCGAAGCGGTTTGGTGTTTTTGGAGCAAAGGTTTTGGTTTTGCTGCTGAATACGGACGATTTGTTTGCATCGGCTCCCTGTGCTGAAGTTGTGGGGCGCGATCGATCTTATCCCGATCGCCAACCTCGATCGGCGACACTAGAGTTATTGAGCCGCTACCTGCTACCAAAAGTGCCGGCTCGCCAATTAGCACCACCAGCAGCCGAAAGCGATGTAGTCGGCTGCAACTTAGAAGCTATTCACCAAATCCAGAAAATAGCAGTATCGGCCAACGTCAAGTTTTTGCTAGCCCTGACGCCGAAGCGGGGCGAATTCGGCGACTCTGGCTCTCGCGACTGGGAAATCAAGGCTAGAGAGCGTCTCGCCGAACTCGTCGAACGTGAGAAAATTACTTACATAGATTTTCTTCCCATTTTCAATTGTGCAGCCAATTGTGCGGCTCAAATTTCAACTTTGTATAGAGACAGCATTCACCTCAGTCCTCAAGGAAATCAGTTAGTTAGCAAAACCATCAGCCGTCAAATAGTCGCTGTTTTTTTACCTAAATTGTAATTTGAGTCAAAAACAGATACTTGCCATACTTAGATTGTAGAGAACCCAAAATTTCAATTTTAGTTCAAGCCCTCAGATTCATCTTTGGAGTCAATTCTTTCATCTCAAATCTCAGATTTCAAATCGACTGTTGAATCCCCCTATAGAGGATAGGAGTCAATCTCAAATTGAAAATTGAAAATCTCAAATCGACTGTTTAAGCCCTCAGATTCAATACTGCAAGTCAATCTCAAATTGAAAATCTCAAATCGACTCACATCGAATCCGGTTGCGCCCGAACAGTTACCCTTTTCAACGAACAACCAACCCAAACTGTAGAAGCACCCGGAAACGACACAATTTTTGTCGATTTAGCTAACTTGCAAAGTAGACTCTAGCTCTTTGGGATACCAAGCTTGACCGTCGAGAGCCATTTGCTCGATCGAACTTGCAAGCCGAAGAGCTTTGAGAGCTTGTTCTCCTCCGACAGAAGGCTGATTGCCACCCCGCACGCAATTAATAAAATGCTCCAATTCTGCATGGAGCGGTTCAATATTGCTGGTGTAGACTTTCTCGATCAACCCATCTTGACGGTAAAGCACCTGACCGTAATCCGTCACGTAATTGGCGGTTGTTTGTCGGTGAATCAAGATTTCGTTGTTGAGAAAATCTGCCTCTGTCAAAGAATTTTTGCAGTGAGCGGCGATTGAACGGAGTTTGCGATGCGTCACCTTGCTGGCAGTCAGAGTGGCGACTATGCCGTTAGCAAAGTTCAGCGTCGCTGTTACGTAGTCTAAATAACCTGAATCTGAGGCCCTGCTGCCGCTGGCCGTCAGCTTCACCACTGAAGAATCTGCCAATTCCAAGAGCAAGTCGATGTCATGGATCATTAAATCCAAAACTACCGATACGTCGTTGGCCCGATCGGAATAGGGACTCATCCGATGAGCTTCCAATGCCAGTAATTCTTCAGTTTTCAGCACTTTGCCGAGTTCCTGAAAAGCTGGATTGAAGCGCTCGATGTGACCCACTTGTAAAATCCGGTGGGCTTCAGCAGCCGCATTGACCAAAGATTCGGCTTCAGCAATGCTAGCCGCGATCGGCTTTTCAATTAAAACGTGAACCCCTGCTTGGAGACAAGACATCCCCACAGGGTGGTGCAGGCGAGTTGGAACGGCGACGCAAACTGCGTCTACGTGGGCAAGCAAATCCCGGTAGTCTTCAAAGAAGCGAACCCGGTATTTGCTTGCTACATCAATTCCCCGCTCTACATTTATATCTGCAACACCTACGAGTTCGATATCTTTGAGCAAGCTCAGAACTCGCGTGTGGTGCTGACCCATATTGCCAACTCCAATAACCCCAATGCGGAGGGGTTCGAGTTGACTTCGCTGACCGAAAACATTTCCGTATCCCAATGACATCCTATCTAGCACTCCTGGATTCTCCTCCACCACAGGAATCAAGCCCGTTGGCTTCCCGATCGACTCACAGCCATCCAGATAGTACCACAGTCAAACTATTTGTAAACTACCCCACGACCTTAAGCCGGGGGCTTTCTGTAGCCCTGATGCAGTCTGCAAGGTTGCAAGACAACACCGAACCTCCGAGCATGTTTACGGATGCTCCAACGATTGAAATCACCTTTGAACCATTCTCATCAGCATCACAATGATTGCCACAGTGTCCACACTTAAACACTTTGCCACTTCGATAAGACTTGCCTTTTATCGGATGAATGTGCAAGCACTTGTGGCAAGTTTGGCTGGTGTAGGCAGGATTGACAGCCACCACTTCCACCCCGTATTTCACGGCTTTGTAGCTCAGAAACCATCGCAGTTGAAAGAATGCCCAACAGAAGCGAGCGTCTACGTTCCGTCTTGCTTCGAGGTTGCTGATTGGTGCGTTCTCTAATTCCTGTCAGATCTTCAATCGCAATGATGGCATTGTGTTGAAGTGCAGACAGCACAATCAATTTGCTGATGTTATGGTTTAGCCAAGTTTGATAGCGACGTTCACGTCCCGACAGCCGTTGCAAAATCTGTCTTGCCCTGCGGCGAGTAGATCTTGTGCCTTTCGAGGCTTTTTGTTGGAGCGATGCTCTGACTCTGGCAAATTTGTCTCTAACGTCCGTTATCTGCTTTCCATCCCACTGATCGCCAAGGCTGGTAACTGCAATATCTCTGCGACCGAGATCTACGCCAATCACTCGTTTGGATGGGATGGGATCGGTCGCCTCAGACTTAATCTGGATGTTGACGTAGTAGCTTCCATCCTGACGCTTGCACAAGGTCGCACTGCTAGGATTCGCTCCCTTAAGCAGTCCAACCTGGTAATTACCAATGGCAAGTTTGAAGCGTTCCCGACCGCCCACCAACGTCAGGCTAACCGTCCAATCCTTCTCTCTAAAAGCAAAGATTCGAGCGTCATAGTCAACGCTAGTTGGCTTAAATGCTCGGACGGGATTGCCTTTTTGTTTGGCGGTTTTACGGTTGCTAGAGACACGGGCGATTGCCCGAATCGCTAAGTTGGCAGACAGCCCAAATTGCTCCCTCACCTGCTCATAAACCAAGCCTTGAATGCGGGGTTTATTTGTCAGCTTAGGGTCAACAGTTTGATTGATGTAGGTGCAAGCATCAGAAAACGCCTGAAGCGTTGCCTCCAACTTAGGGGCAACTTCGGGAGAGACTTCAATCTTGCAAGCTACTGTCAAAACTTGTTCCATACCGCTAATTATATCACATATGACTAAAGATAGCTCAAGGCGGCGGTCGGCGCAGCAGCGTTCCTCTCCAAGTCGGTAGCCAGGGGCTTCCCGCCGGTTTTTCGGTGAAGAATTTCTAAGACAGGTGAAGAAGAAACAGGGAAGAAGGCAGGCGACAGAAGCCAGAAGGCAGACGGCCAAAGGCAGTAGGAACCCGATCCCTTTTCAGGGAATTGGGTATTGACAAAATCGCTAAAATATGAAATTGAATCTGTGAAGCCTAGTTATCCCGATCGTGAATCGCCCGACACATCGCCACAATACAAACTGATCGGCATATTTTTCCAGGACGATCGAACATTTCTGTTGTTTGGGCAAAAAATTCCCAGTCAACAAGTAACAAATAATACAAATTTCGGAAAAATGCCATCCGTAGTAATTCGATATTTAGATTGGGCAATCTTTGAATTGAAAAGAATTTATGTTAAGAATGGGCATACTTACTGGCGATCGCTGTCAGCAACAAACTAAACTTAAGTAAAATCTGATGAGGCCGACTATGAATCAAAAACAAAGGCAGAGATTAGGAAGTGCGATCGCCAGCACAATTTTAAGTTTGGCAGCCGTGTCATTGGTAGGAGTTGACAAAGCACAAGCAGCCGTCCTCACCTACAATTTTCAAGTGGCCGGATCGAGCGGTTTTTTTAAATTGAGTAACTCCTCGCTTACAGGCGGAGAAACTGAACAAATAGCAGTTTCTGAGGGACAATTTAATGGTTTTACAGCTCCCTCTGGCAGGGGCCTATATGAAGAAAAGCCACCTCAAAAATACCACAATTTAGCAGGGGCAAAAGCTGAGTTCAAGGGTGGGGAATTTCAGGGACTGATAGCAAGCGGTGGCGACTACTCGATTTCAGAAACTAACATTCCGGATGCAGAAGGAGGGCCTGTTTATACTAGATATGAGGGCTCGGCAGTTTGGCGTATGTATCCTGCTATGGGCAATGGGAAACCTTTGTTTTGGGGATACAGTAGTATCCTAATTACATACTTAAGTGGCGGTCAATTAAGACAAATAATAGACCGAGGTGCGGGTCAACAGCTTAACTACGTGCCTATGTCTTACACCCTAGTGGATACGGCAGCCGAACCGGTTCCCGAACCCTTAACATTTGCGGGTACAGCTTTAGCACTGGCTGGTTTGAGTTGGTTTAAATCCCAGAAAAAAAGGGCGGTATGATGGGTGCGATCGCTCTTAACAACAAACAGTGAAGGGCGGTTTTAAGAAGAAAAATCAGACCAACAATCACAGAAAATCACGCCAATTTAATGTAGCGAAGAGGCAAATTATGAATCGGAAACAACGGCAGAGATTCGGAAGTGCGATCGCTAGCACAATTCTAGGTTTTGCAGCGGTGTCAGTGGCAGCAGTTGAGAAAGCACAAGCAGCCGTCCTTACCTACAATTTTCAAGTGGAAAAGGGTGGAGGTAGTGGTTTTTTTAAGTTTAGTGATTCCTCACTGACAGGAATAGGATCTGAAAAAATTGCAGTGGGTGAGGGAAGATTTAACACCCCTATCAGGGTCTATAAAAATGACTATGATTTAGCAGGGGCTATAGCTTTATTTAATCAAGGGAATTTTCGCGGACTGCAAGCATCGGGTGTGGAGTATGCGACGAGAGAAGAGGCACGAGGAGGGACTGATTACATCAAGTTTGAGAGCAGGGCAACCTGGTATATGGGTACCGAGGAGGCGATCAGTACGTGGGCATCTTATTTCTGGGGGTATGGTGAGACAATAGTTAGCAACAGGCAGGGTTATTTGGGCAGAGGTCGTACAATTATCAGCAGTGCGCGGGTTTCTTACTCCCTAGTGGATACCGCAGCCGAACCAGTTCCCGAACCGATAACATTTGCAGGGACAGGTTTAGCACTGGCAGGTTTAAGCTGGTTGAAACACAAGAAAAAAATGGCAGCTTGACGCGCGGGGCTGTTAACAATTAAGCTCTCAGCAATCATTTTTCGGAAAATATTCGAGTTGCAAAATTTTGCGATCGATTGGGAGACAAAGCCCGGGCTTTCAAAATTGCGGCTACTAAAAACGCATAGGACAAAACTCCGACTAATGCTAGCAAAAGTACGCTGACTGCACCTGACGCATTCCACAAGGCGTGAAGTGCGGAAGCGCTGAAATAACCTACGCCTAAAATTTGCCAGCGCTTCGTGGGTTTGAGTGCGCTCAAACCGATGAAATATCCCAAATAGCCGCTGTAAGCCATGTGTCCGGCGGCGGAACCCAAAATTCGGGGAATTAGCAATTGCAATCCTACTAATTGTCCGGCTTCGGGGCCTGCTTGCAGGGTGACATTTTGGATGATATGGGGGACGTACTGTCCCAGGGTTTCTAATAGTGTAAAGCTGACTGCTGAGGCACTTCCTAATAAAATTCCGTCTAATGGTTCCCAAACGCCGATGCGATCGCGCCACGGATTTTTTAGCAAATTGCCCAGGATCAAAGCTCCCAAAACGGGCAAGGCTTTCAGCAATTCTTCCATCAGACCCGCCCCGAAGAACATTCTGATTAAAAAAGGCAAAAAACTGATTTCTTCGCCTTCTGCGGGCAAGCGACCGGGCAAAATTTCTCTAAATACTAATATAAATCCAATCAGTAAGGGGCTGAGCAATATCAGAACTGTAGCTAAAGCGGTACCAAGCAATACCCACCACGGCTTGTGTTTGCCGCACAGTTGATAGATAAAGTAGTAAGCCGCACCGGCGAGGTAGGCTGACAGCAGAAAGTTGAATGCTACGGAATTTCCGACGGCGACAAACATCGACACGACAAAGATAACTGTGGCAATACCTGGATATAAATAGGCTTTTTGACTTAATTGTTTGCCCGTGGAGGCGATCGGTATGCCTCTAATCATTAATTTATTGGACAAGACTGGACAATGCGTACATGGCGATCCATAATACTAATATGGCAAAGTACGTGAAACCAA
>NZ_JAEQDE010000038.1:0-68429 GCF_020737865.1 Microcoleus sp. PH2017_35_SFW_U_B | reverse complement strand
AGGTGTCATCACCCTCAAAACGTAGTTGTAACTGAGGCTGGCTATCTCTTCACCTTTAGGTACTGGTTGTCCTGTTATGTCCGGTGATTGGTGGATAGCGCTCGACATAAGCCCCATCGACTAATTGCAGAATTCGCCATACCCGCCCGTTAAACCGCCAAAACTCAGGCACTCCCATACTCGCATAGAGTGTATTTTTATTGAGATCCGTATGGGTAATATCCACTTCCACGACTAAATCCGGGGCAGGATCGACATTCAAATTAACCGGGCGATCGGCAACTAAGGCATAATTCTGGATATAGTACCCATTGTCGGGTTCGGCGCTCTTGAGTAGGTCTTCGCGATCGAGCGTAGTCGATCCCATCGTCTTGATTTTCATGCCCATCTCCACCACAAGGACTTGAATCAAGCGTTCGATCAAGCGAGCAGAGCGTTAGTGTCCTTCGAGGGACTGGGTAATTTCTAACACTCCGTTATCGTAGGTAAAGCGGGCGCGGGTGCGATCCGCCAGCAAACTTTGAATTTGCTTGAAGGCCTGCCAATCGAGGTCGCGAAAGGTGAGGCGCTTTTCTCCGACAAGTTGAGGTGGCGGCTCTAACAACATCAAAATTACCGCAATTTGAGATCGGATCGGATGTACGGTTGAAACCGCTTCTACACAAACGATGTCCGCCTCCGGGGACTAAGGATCGCGAATTAAATAACTTACAATTTTAATTATTGTGGGATGGGCGTCCCGCCCGTCCAGAAAGGGCGGGCGTCCCGCCCACCCCACTTTCAAGAGTGTAAATTATTTAATTTCTATTCCTAAGAGAGGATAACGTAATTTTAACCGCCACTCTTCAACTCCTCGCTCGATCGCGTGCAAGCTTGTATAGACGCGGTTTGGAACCGTCTTCTGAACCTTATTATAAGATATTTCTTCAACAAGTCTTGTAGTGCAGGCATCCTGAGTGCGATCGATTTTGGTGCTACTCGTTCTGCTCTTCAACCGGCGTCCGGCGGGTTTTGTTTGTATAGACGCGGTTTCAACCGCCCGGTTTCAACCGCCCGGTTTCAACCGCTGAGTTTCTCCCCAGTACCCCGAGTGAAAAAAAATAAGACTTAGGGGAACAAGCCTGCTACTGTTAGTGTCAAACGCAAGTATAATTATTTAACGTTTCGACTACCCTATTTAATTGCTGCCTCAGTCGCCACCGCCCCTATGCCATCAACAGTCAATACAGAATCAACAGCGGTTCAATTTAACCAACAGGGAGAAATATACTTATCCCAACGGAAATTAGCAGAAGCGATCGCCTCCTGCGAGCAAGCTTTAAAGATTGACCCCAATTTTGCACCGGCTTACAAAACTTTGGGCAATGCGCTGCAAGCTCAAGGCAGAATGGAAGAGGCGCGGCACTGGTACGCTAAAGCTATTGAAATTGCACCGAATTTTGCGGAAGTATACGCGAATTTAGGCAGCATTGGCGCGCAGCAGGAAAAATGGTCGGAGGCGATCGAGTTTTACCAAAAGGCGATCGCGCTTAAGCCTAATTTCGCCGGAGTATACCGGAATTTAGCCAAAGTATTCGGACAAATTGGCAAAGCGGCAGAAGCTCAAGAATGCTGGTATCGCGCATTCTGTTTGGAACCGGAAAAAGCATCTCCGGCAGAACATTTAAGTATGGGTGATGCTTTCTTTCGGCAAGAAAAGTTCCCGGAGGCGATCGGCTGTTACGATCGCGCCATAAAATTAAATCCTAATCTACCTCAAGCTTACCAAAACTTAGGCGAAGCGCTGAAAAAAGAAGGCAAGTTACAGGAAGCGACAGTATATTATCGTAAAGCTATTGAACTGAACGCAGCTAATGCTAGAAACGGCAGCGAGGGAGAGCAAACTTTGGCGGGTGCAACTGCAACTAACGGTGCAGCAGTTAAACCGCAACCCGCAGCACCCCCAGCCAAGCCGGTAGTCAAGCCACCAGTACAGCAAGCAGTTAATTCTACAATTAGTATAGAAGATCCAGAAGCATACAAAATACTCGCAGAAGGCTATTTTGCTCAGGGAAAATTGGAACAGGCAATTTCTGCTTGCAAAAAAGCTTTACAAATTAAGCCGGAAGCGCCACTTTATAAAATGCTCGGCAACGCCCTGCAAGCAGGTGGCAAAATTGATGAAGCTAAAAGTTGCTATGTCAAAGCAATCGAAATTAACCCGAATTTTGCCGAAGCCTACGCTAATTATGGCAGCATTTGCGCGCAGCAAGAACAGTGGCAGCAAGCGGTTTCTGCTTACGAAAAGGCGATCGCCATAAAACCGGATTTTGCCGGTGCTTTACGAAATTTTGGGAAACTTTTGGCGCAGTTAGGCAAGTCGGAGGCGGCAGCCGAAGCCTGGTATCGAGCATTTGCGATCGATCCGAAGTCGGGCACGGCTGAGGATTTGGAAAATTTAGCCAAAACTTTGATCGAGCAAGGTAAGGTAGAGCAAGGAATTGACTGTTACCGACGCGCGGTTGAGTTAAACCCAAATGCTGGCGCAGCTTATCACGAATTGGGCGAACTTCTGAAGGGTCAAGAACAGTGGGAAGCGGCAGTAGATGCTTACACCAATGCAATTAAAACTAATCCCGAACTTTCTTGGTCGCACAACAATTTAGCTGAGTCGCTGGTTAAGTTGGAACGGTGGGAAGAAGCTATAAATGCTTATCGCAAGGCGATCGAATTAAATCCAGATTTTAGCTGGTCTCACAACAATTTAGCAGATGTGCTGCTGAAGTTGGAACGCTGGGAAGAAGCTGTAAATGCTTACACTAAAGCAACAGAATTAAATCCAGATTTCAGTTGGTCGCACAACTATTTAGCAGATGCGCTGATTAAGCTGGAACGCTGGGAAGAGGCTATTTCTGCTTACCAAAGGTCGATCGAACTAAATCCCGATCATTTCTGGGCCCACAACAATTTAGCAGAAGCGCTGGTGAATTTGGAACGCTGGGATGAGGCGGTGGTTGCGTACCGGCGCGCTAACGAACTGAATCCGAGTTTCTTCTGGTCTCATAGCAAGTTGGGCGATGCGCTGCTAGAAATGGAAAGATGGGATGAGGCGATCGCAGTTTACCGTCGCGCGGCGGAGTTGAATCGCGATTTTCCGTGGACTTATTACAACATGGGGACGGCTTTTGAGAAGTTGGAACGGTGGGATGAGTCGATCGTTGCTTATCGCTGTGCGGTGGAAATTCAGCCGGATTTGCCGTGGATTTCGCAGAAGTTGGCTGATGCTTTGAGGATGCGATCGCAGTGGGATTTGCAGGATGCGATGCGTTTGTACCAGCGCGCGATTCAGGAAAATGCTGATGACTTGCAGTTGTATCACAAGGCGCTGGAGATTGCACCGAATGATGCTGACCTTTATGTTGGGTTGGCTGATGCTTTGGTGCGGCATGGTTGGGTTGATGGGGCGATCGTCTTCTATCAGATGGCGTTGCAGGTTCGGCCGGGCGATCGGGCTATTTCAGGGATGCTAGATGAAGTCTTAAAAAAAAAGGGGGTAGTTAGGGCTGCGGGAGGCGATCGCGCTATTAACGGACATTCGGGAAGTGCGATCGAAGATACCCCAGGAGTAGCTGCGGAGTACCACGAATTAGGTGAGTCTCTGCAACAAGAAGGTAAATTTACCGAAGCTATTGCCGCCTACCGCAAAGCAATTGCCATTAATCCTAATTACTTTGGAACTCACCACAATTTAGGAGATGTTCTGAAATGGATGGGGAAAATTGATGAGTCCATTAAAAGCTATCAGAAATCTACACAAGTAAATCCAACTTTTGTTTGGTCGCACCACAACTTAGCAGATTTATATCAACAAGAAGGTCGTCTAGATGACGCTGTGGTGGCTTATCGGAAAGCGATCGCTCTCGATCCTGAATTTGGTTGGTCGTACCACAATTTAGCAAAAACTTTAGCTAAACAAAACAAGCTTTCCGAAGCTCTAGAAGCTTATCAAACAGCGAGTAAACTCGATCCGAAACTTTTTGGTTTGGATTATCAAAACCTACGAGATTCGCTATTCCTCGGTCAAGATCCTGCATACACCAAGTGGCGCGCTAAGCACAGTCCCAGAGAATCTGACTTGCGTAAAATGGCGGAAACACTAGAAATATTTAGCTACAAGCCACTGATTAGCATTGTGATGCCAGCGTACAATACGCCAGAAAATTATCTCAGGGAAGCTCTAGACTCAGTTATCAATCAAATATATCCGTACTGGGAACTGTGCATTGCTGACGACTTATCAACTGCGCCTCATGTCAAGCGGATTTTGCAGGAGTACGCAGCTAAAGATAGTCGCATAAAAGTAGTTTATCGAACCAAAAACGGTCACATTTCTCACTGTTCCAATTCTGCTTTGGAGTTGGCGACGGGTGAATTTATATCTCTGCTAGACCACGATGATACGCTGACACCAGAGGCATTGTATGAAGTGGTGCTGCTGCTGAACCGCCACCCGGAAGCGGACATGATTTATTCGGATGAAGATAAAATTTACGAAGACAAGGAACTAATCAATCCTTTTTTCAAGGCAGAATGGAGTCCCGATTCATTCCTGTCTCGGATGTACACCTGCCATTTGGGAACTTACAGGAAAAACTTAATTGATGAAATCGGCGGTTTTAGAGCAGGTTTTGAGGGAGCTCAAGATTACGATTTGGTTCTGAGGTTTACCGAAAAAACTGACAAGATATTTCACATCCCTAAAATTCTTTACCACTGGAGAATGCACGCGGGTTCGGCTGCTGGCGGTGTAGATGCAAAACCCTATGCCTATGATGCAGGGCAAAAAGCTTTGCAAGAGGCGATCGAGCGCAGGGGCGAACCGGGTAAAATTGAAGGCGTCCCCTACTTTTTGGGACACTTTATTGCACGCTATACAATAGCTGATTACAAGCGGGTGAGCATCATTATTCCCACGCGGGATTTAGGCGATGTCTTGGACAATTGCTTGGAGTCCATCTTTACTAATAGCGTCTACCCCAACTACGAAGTTATCGTCATCGACAACGGCAGTCAAGAGAAACACACGGCGGAAATTTTGGCTAAATGGAGGAATCAAGAATCAGCGAGGTTTAAAAGTTACCGCCTCGATATTCCGTTCAATTTCTCGAAGATTAACAACTACGCTGCTAGCAAGGCGGAGGGAGATTATTTGCTGTTTTTGAATAACGATACAGAGGTAATTACTCCCGACTGGATTGACGGGATGGTGGAACAAGCTCAGAGAAGCTCGATCGGGGCTGTGGGTAATTTGCTGATATATTCAGATAACAAAATCCAGCACGCGGGAGTGGTGATGGGGCTAGGCGGCGGAGTTGCCGGTCACAGTTATTATCATATGCCGCGATCTATTCCTGGCTATTTCGGAAATGTGGTAGGCATGAATAATGTTTCAGCGGTAACTGCTGCGTGTTTGATGTGTCGCCGCGAAGTATTTGAAAGTGTTGGGGGGTTTGACGAAGAGCTAACAGTGGCATACAATGATGTGGATTTGTGTTTGAAGATGTTAGAAAAGGGCTGTCGCAATATTTACTTACCTCATGTAGTTCTCTATCACCACGAATCTAAAAGTCGCGGTTATGAGGATTCGCCAGAAAAGAAAGCTCGGCTGAATAAGGAATCGAAGCTGATGGAAAGTAGGTGGCAAAAATATATTGACAATGACCCTTATTACAGTCCCCATTTAACTAGAGCGTGTCAAGACAGCGGTATTAGATTGGAGGACGAGAATTGGCGGCCAACTAATTAGGAACGAACATCCCCATGAGGGGTAGGCACGGGGGTACTACCCCTACAAATCAACAACCTGTAGGGGCGGTGCCCCGTGCCCGCCCTGGATGCCGGGGGAATCGCAAGGATTGTAACTTAGACAGAAGACCGATACAATTCATCAGACGGCACCAATGTCAACAACCTGTAGGGGCGGGTTCGCCGATAGCTTCAAGTGATACCCAAAGACTAAAAAACCCGCCCCCACCCGGCGCTTATAAAGCCTATCTCGACCAAACTAAAAAAATGAAATCTACGGTACAAAATTATGAATAACTCATTACAAGTCCACGAAGAAACTGCTTCTAATTATTTTCACAAAGGCAACCTCCTCAAACAGTCTGATAAATTACAGGAAGCCGCCGCCGCGTACCAGCGCTGTACGGAACTCAGCCCGGATTTTTCCTGGTATCACCACAACTTAGGTGAAATTTTGGCGAAATTGGAGCAGCGGGATGGGGCTGAGAAAAGTTACCGCAGGGCTTGTGAACTCAACCCGAATTCGGCTTGGTCTTGGCACAATTTAGGGGAGGTTTTGGAACAGCAGGGCAATATCAATGAGGCCGTGGCTGCGTACCGCAAAGCTGTGGAATTATACCCTGATTTCTATGAGTTTCATAATAGTTTGGGTAAGGGTTTGTGCTTGCAAGGTCAATTGGATGAATCTGTAAGTTGTTTGCGAAGAGCGATCGAGCTTGACTCGGAATCGGCTTTACCTTACCAAAATTTGTGGGAGGCTTTGGCAAGGCAGGGACGGGTTGATGAAGGGATTGAGTGCTTGCAAAGGGCGATCGAGCTAAATCCAGGCGAGGGAGATTTGTACCTGAAGTTGGCAGAGGCTTTGCAAGGTAAGAATGAGTTTGCAGAAGCTGTTGGTTATTACCGAAAGGCGATGCAGTTGAAGCCTGATTTCCATTGGCTTTACTATAAATTGGGAACGGCTTTATCGGCACAGGGTCAATTGGAGGAGGCGATCGCATCTTACCGGAAGGCGGCTGAGTTGGAACCGGGTTCGGCGATCGTCCATCACTATTTGGGGCATACTTTGTCGATCGTGCAGCGGTGGGAAGAGGCGATCGTATCTTACGGTAAAGCGCTTGAGCTTGTACCGGATGCAGCGGTGATTTACCAGCATTTGGGCGATGCGTTGACAAGGCTGCAAAAGTGGGAGCAGGCTGTGGGAGCTTATCGTAAGTCGGTTGAGTGCGATCGGAATTCGTTAGAGGCTCAGGATCATTTGGGGTTTGCTCTGTATCAGTTGGGGCGTTACGATGAGGCGATTTCTGCCTATCGCAGAGCGCTGGAAATTGCTCCTAATTCGGATGTAGTGAACTGTCATTTAGGTGATGCTTTGCGAGGACGAGCTCGCCTTCAACCGCTTCAGAAAGAGGTTGAGCTGGATTTGGATGAGGCGGTAAAGTGTTATGGCAGGGCGATCGAATTGAATCCAAGTAATTTGGAAGCAGCTCAAAAGGCTGTGGAAATGAAGTCAGACGACTCGCAGCTTGATTTGCAGCTAGGTAAGGCTTTGGCAGAACAAGGGCAGTTAGATGGGGCGATCGCTCAGTACCGCCGTGTTCTTGATCGAAATTCTGACTCTTGGGAGGCGGAGCATTATTTAGGCGAAGCTTTGGCCAAACAAGGGCGGTGGGATGAGGCGATCGATGCTTACCGCAGGGCGATCGAGATTCGGCCTGAGTCTTCTTTGTGTTACTGCGGTTTAGGCAATGTTTTGATGAGCAAGGGTGCGGTAGAGGAGGCGATCGGGGCTTATCGTTCGGCGATCGAACTGAACCCAGACTTTTCTGAGTCGCACAACAAGTTAGGGGATGCCTTAGCAAAACTTGGGCGCATAGATGAAGCTAGTGGTTGTTACCGTCGCGCTTTAGAATTACGAGCGAAAGTTTCTTGATTGCCAAATAACTTGTGCCAGCCACTAAAAAATTGCTTCGATCGGGGCGCTACTTTTGGGCTACCCCGATATTTCTCTTTTATCCGCCATCTATTTTTAAATAAAAAATAATAAGTTTATTTATAACCCAATACGGTTTACTTAACACTTTTTTGGGAAGTTCATCTGACGATTTTATAGGCAGTACAGGAGTTTTTTGCAAGTCAGATCCTTCTTAAGTCAACTGTATTGATTTATAACCAAAAATTTAGAAAAATTAGCGGTTTTTTAATAATAGAAGAGTTGGTAAACAGCTAAATTAGAATCAAACAAATGCAAGAAGATCAGATGAAGCCTTAAGATTACCCAGCCTTACTCTGACTACCTTGCCGAAACTTCCCTAACGATTTTGACAAGTTCCTCATAAATAACCGACCAATCACAATCATAATTCCTACCAGGTAAATCCACTATATAATTTCTATGAACCCATCTTGGAGGTATAATGTTTTCCCGAATAAGTGATGATTCTAGATGGTCTTTAACCCAATCCATATCGTAATAATCAGTATGTGAATGAGTGACACCAGGTTTAGTAGCTATCCATATTAACCTTGACATTCCAGAACCTAAAGGAGCAGAGTATACATCTATAGCATGGGCTAAAACTACCTTTTCCCCAGTAGTTCCACCAATACCGCAATATGTCTTAATGTTGGGCGGAAGGAGCGCGATAATTTGATTCATAATATCCAGATCTTTGGCAATCATTAACTCAGAGTGAAAGTCTTCTACTTCCAGACGAGACCACCCATCAAAAACTACTCCCAAATTAGGAAAATCCTCAGCCAATTTTTTGATAATATTAGCATTTCCCTCAACCTGAGATGCCCAAGTTCTACTACTTCTAATTTGAATGGACAACAGAGGAAAATTTTGTTTAGCCATTTTTACTTCTTCTAAAAACTCTCGATTCTCAGAAGATTTTTCCAATGAAAATTGAGTAACGCGATCTGCTAAATTTTGACTAATAAATAAGTCATTTACTTGAACCGCAAAATAGTTATTATCTATAATAGTTTGAAATAGCTCTTCATTATTAGCTAATTTAGTAATTTTATGGCTAGGTATTTCAGGAAAAACGCTACTAATATTAAAAAATTCTTTATTTCCGACTAAAAACTTTTCGATTTTATCTAAAATATCGTTTGATTGAAGATAGAGAATACCTGATAAATCATTCCAGTAATAGTGACCAATACTTTTATTAAATCCTAGATCGAATACAATTTTTTTAGGAATTTCTGTTTGTATATAAAATTTAACTTTTTGATAACTGCTGACTAGAGAAGATTTTAAAATATTGATGATTTTAGTGATTTCATTAGAAAGTAACCAGTCAGGAGAAAATTTTATAATTAGCGATTTTCGGGGTACATAAATACACATTTTACCCCTACAAATATTACCAATTACTAAGTAAAATATTTCCTTCCCAACAAAGCGGTAAGCGTGCATCAAGAGTGAATTTCCATAATTAATATAAAAAGATTGATTAGATCTCAAGATTTCACCACTAAAAGGGCATAATGAATAAATATAGCCAGTTTCTACTATCGCTTTACTACAAGCATGATTTTTAGAAAATTCCCATAATTCAGAGACCGTTTCGACGTATTTTCGAGAAAGTTTTACTTTGGATGTAGGGTGGAAACTATTAATATAAATTTCTTGTAAATTAATATCGTCTTTTTTTGTGATTTGTAGATTATCTAATGATATACCATTATCAGTGAATAATTTTCGATCTAAATCGGTTAAATTATTTAGATCGATAATTGTATAGTTACTATTTTTATCAAAATAAGCTTGAGCTTCAGCTTTTGTGGGAAGTGATTCATAAATATCATCACTTTCTCCTAATTGATTTAATTTTTTCCACAGTCCTTCATAATTTTCTTCTACTGCTTCTGGGAATTTGTCTTGATTAGTCTGATTGTCAACTTCTTGGTTATGACTAAATTGTGGGGCTTTTTGGAAACAACCGATCGCCTGATCCATTAAATCTTTTTCTGCCAAATACCGACTAAAATCATAATAAACCATCGCATAATGAGGATCGCCCTTCAATACATAATCAAAACAAGCAATTATTTGAGATAAACGACCTTGTTTAGCTAAATTTACTCCCAAGTCAGGGTTGATTTTAATGGCATTATAATAAGCAATATTAGCTTCATTTAAATTTTCTATTTTGTATAACAATTCCGCTAGATTATAATAAGAAGTTGAAGCTTTGGGGTTAATTTCAATCGCGGCTTGAAAACACTTTATCGCCTCATCATATCGAGATAGCTTGGTAAAAGTTTCCCCTAAATTATGGTAGCACCAATGGAATGAGGGGTTTTGTTTAATAGCCATTTGGTAAAAATCGATTGCTTCTAGGAACTTTCCTTGTTGCTTCAGTTGGTTAGCAGTTTGAAAATAGTTTATAGTCATTATTATGCTAGCATATGATGGGTAGCGAACAGTACAGAACGTCACGACTGCTGATGATTCTCAACAATATAATAACAGATAGCCAACAATTTCTAGCTTGGTGAATAATAATTAAGCAAAAAATATTTTATTAGCAGTTTATCGCTCCCCATGTCAAGGAGTATGACTGCGGTTAGAGATATTCAGCCCTTGACCCCTACTCAAAAATATTTAGCCCTACTTGAGTAGTGATGCTGTGCCACAATCAGGTAAAATATATAAGCCAGTGCTGGGAAGCAGAGCGCTACTCAGTGTCAACTGATATTTTATTTTACATAAATAATAATCTTCGATGTAAGGATGAGAGGGCTATGAGCGAATTCCACAAGGACAAGCAACTGCAAGAGGAAGGCAAGCTAGAAGAAGCTATCGCTGCTTGCGAGCAGGCACTAGAGCTCAATAGCAACGATTCCTGGACACACCACCACATGGGGGAAGCCCTATCCAAACTGGGTCGATTCGATAAAGCCGTCACTGCCTACCGCCATGCAATAGAGTTCAAACCAGATTTCTCTTGGTCTTACCACCACTTAGGGGATGTTCTAGCCCAACAAGAACAGTGGGAAGAATCGGCCATAGCCTTCGGCAAGGCAATTAAACTCAATCCCGAACATTTTGGGACTTACGTCGGGCTAGGCAATAGTTTAGCAAAATTGGGTAAACTGGATGAAGCGATCGTCGCTTACCGCCGTGCAACTGAGTTGAACCCTGAGGCTGATTGGATTTATCATACCCTTGCAAATGCAGTGCGACAGCGAACTCAGTCGGATTTAGCAGAAGCGATCGCTTCCTATCGCCAAATTATAGAACTCAATCCAAACAACGTAAAAGCTTATCAAAATCTTTTGGAGGTTCAACCTGACAACTGGGAAGCCTGCTTGCAGTTAGGAAATATTTTGGTAGAACAGAGAAAACTCGATGAGGCGCTCGCGGTTTATCGTCGTCTAGTGGCATTATCACCTCTGGAGAAACATTATCAGCAGTTAGGGGAACTTCTAGGGAAATTGAGTCACTGGGACGAGGCGATAGCCACATATCGTCGGATCTTAGAACTAAACCCCGAAGCCTATGAATATCACTATCAGCTAGGCGAAGCTATCTATCAACGGGTAAATCAGAACCCACAAACTTTTTTTAATGATTACAATCTAGGTAAATTACCCCACATAAAATACCAAATATTTGATCCAAATTTACCGGAAGTCTGCCTCATTAATGACGAAAAATTCTTACAAGCAACCGATCACCTAGATGACGCAACCTATTCAGTCGAGCTTTACAGAGTTTATCTGAGACGTTCTCTTTCTGAAGCAGAAAAGCAAGGTTGTATTGATTGGCTACAAATTCCGGGTAACAGTCGGGTATTGGGTCTGAATGCTTGGCGAACTAAAGCATTTCCCGAGTTTCATCAACTATTGGAAATCTCAATTATCTCAGTGTGTTTGGAACAAGCTACTGCTTGTTATCGGCGCGCGGTCGAGCTATGTCCAAGCCATTATCAATCTTATTACCGTTTAGCAAATATCTTAATTGAACAGGAGAACTCTCAAGCTGCGCTCTCAGTTTACCATCAATTAAGCTTGCGTTTAGCAGAAGTAGGCAGACTGGATGAAGCAGTAGCCTGCTTCCAAAAAGTTCCGCAAATTATACCGCTCGATCGGCAAGAAGTTTACGAATCTCTATGGAAGGGGTTCAATCAATTAGGGACAATCGACCAGCAGTATTCCTACTATCCAACCGATCTGCAATCATCAGAGATTGAACAATACTTTGTTCGTAAAAGTAAATATACTGTTATGAATATTTGGAATTTAAGCGAGGACGAGCGAGGATTTTTAGAAAAAAATAACATTTATTTAGCTAATATTCACTTGATAGCCCAAGATCAGATAGCATTAGAAGAAATATATATTAATAACTTTAGACAAGATAATCAACCCAAGGAGTTGGTCAAGCTATATCCAAAAACTGAATATAGTAAATTTGTGACTCATCAGCATTTGAATCAAATTAATGCTTATCAGCAAAGTATAGTCGAAACAGGTTATATTTATTCAATATGTCCAGTCAGTGGCAAAATCATTAGATCGAATCAATCTTTTTATGATACTGGTTGGCTGCCAATCATAAGTTATAGATTTGTATGTTATGAGACTTATTATCTGACAGTAGGACACTTTTGGGGGCCGAAACTATTTATTTATTTTCCCCGATTAGAATTAATTATTCATCTTTCTCATCCTCACGCCGAGTGGCAAGCCAAAGATGTTATTAATCGGCTCAAGGCTAATATGGTTAGTTATTGGCAAGACACACTTAACTATATATCAACGCCTACTAAAAAGGTAGCAGCAATTTTGGGGACAATTCCTAATATAGGACACTATTTTTGGAATGAGGTTACAGGAATTTACTATTTACATGAGAATGAGATATTATCTAAATTGGATCTAATATTAATAGAACCTCATGAATATTTTAATTTGGGGGATATTTTTCCAGAAGTCTTTGATAAAATGAGGCGCATTGCAGACAAGAAAAGTGTTTTTAAGACAATTCTTGGAGAGAATTACTCTGCGTTAAGAGCTACCAATGTAGTTGTCAAAGAAAATTTAGCAAGCAGAGTATATACTGGTTCAGTAAAAAAGTGTTCTCAATCTGTACTCGAAGAAATAGAACAAACAAGAAAAAAGCATTTTCCCCTGTTGTGGTTCGGAATCCGCACCCACAACAAGTCATGGGTATCCCAGGTAGAAGGAATCGTAAATATTATCAAAAGTTTGGCAACAAATTTTCCGAATCTAGGAGTTGTCATTGACGGTTGGTCTCGGATAGAAAGCGAAGATCCTTATGGAGAATCTATGATAGCCAAAGATCGAGTTACTCTAAAAAAAATATTAGATATTATCCCCTCTAGTATCGGTATATACAGTACAATTGGTTCTATGATCTATGAAAAAGTTGCTTGGGCTCATGCTATTGATTTATATGTCATACCACTTGGCTCTGGAAGTACCGTGGTTTCCTGGATAGCCAACAAACCCGGTGTGATGCACGCAAACAGCACGATCAATCAGGGTTTCCGAGAACAAGTTACTAACGGTCGAGAAAATTCTGTACCGCCAGTATTTATAGCTGTGGAAAATGTTGTAGATATTGCAGACCCGCAGGTTCCGCCTTATAACCTATCGTATGATATGGATTGGAAAGTGATTTACACTGAAGTTATCAAAATTATCAACGGATTAGAGTTACCAAATTTGTAAGTTATATAAAAATAAATCATGATGTGTCAAACCGATCCAAATACCCAACTACTCAATAAAAATCGCCTTCTGTTCATCCATCTTCCTAAAACAGGGGGATCGACTATGCACGAGATAATCAAAAATTATATCTTTCAAGGAGATAATGATTATTTGTCTGTTGGGAATCAAGAACAAGTTAAACAATTTCAGGGACTCAATTTTGAACAGGTATCACCCTACAAAGTTATTGCAGGTCATATTAATTTTACGATAGCTAAAAGTAAACTTGGTGAAAGCATTAGGCAATTCTTTACATTTACCATCTTGAGAAACCCAGTATCTCAAAGTATATCTTTGTATCAGTATATATTACAAACACCCAAACATAAGCAACACAGTAAAGTTAAAGAAATTAGCTTTGAAGAGTTTATTGATAGCAATTATTATACCCCAAATATCCAATGCAAATTAATTAGTAATCAGCATTCATGGAAGGCAAGTTTAGAAATTTTAAAAAATGACTTTGATTGTTTTGGTACCCTAGAAAATTTTGACAGGATCGTCGCAGAGGTTTGTCGGCACTTTGGCAAGACTGTACCTAGTTATGAAATACTCAACAAGAGCCACAAAATTGTACACCAACAGGCAATAAACTATAGCTTATTCGAGAAAATTCTTAGCAGGAACGAGCAAGATGTTAAGCTTTACACTATTGTTAAGGCTATAGAAGAAGAATCCCAGAGTAGATCGACCGATGCTAATTCCTTCCAAACAAAAGCTGACAGAGAACCTGTATTCAAGAAAAACTTAGAACTATCCAGATCTAGACTATTGGATTTTAAGCAGGATTTGGAGCATTATAAAACAGGATTGAGAGCGCTATAAAACCCGAATAAAACAAACAGATCGTAGATAGCCTGTAGTTGACAATACAGGAAGATTGGCTGTCGCACGCACTCATTGCACTCGTTCTAAATGTAACTCAGCTTGTTTGAGTTGCGATCGCAAATGCTCTAATTCTAGCTGCATCTGCTTTGCTGTATACTTCCAAGCCCTAGATTGGGCTTCTATCTGATTTTTCTCTTCCTGCACAAGTTCTAGTTTCGCCTGTGCCTGCTGGGCCATTTGCCTTCTGTGTTCTGATTCGGATTCTAGTTGCTGTTTCTCCAACTGAGAGGCTTGCAGTTGCGACTGCGATTGTATTAACTTTTCCTGAATTATCTCTAATTGCGTTGCTACTTCTTTTGCTTCAGATGTGAATGCTAAATGCTGAGCTTCGATTACAGCTAAATTATCTTGGGCGTACTGACTGTATTTGTTATAAATAATCTCCCTAGTCCGTACAAAATCAGCCCGGTTTTTGCTGGTTGTTGTCGTGCTATCATCTCTGCGTGTAAATTCGCAAGTGGTTTGATTGATATGGGCAATTTTAAAGCTGCGGGAGAGGCGAATCAGCAAATCCCAATCCTCGTGAGTGTTCAAATTAACGTCAAACAGCCCAGTTTCATCTAAACAGGATTTTTCGTGCATCAAGCACAGCATGGGAATGAAATTACCCACTAAAATTTTGTTGTAATCGAAATCCAAAGAGTAGGGAACGCTGCGGTTAATAGTCACGTATTGCCCGTTTTGCTTTTGTTGCTCTGCCATCACAGCATCGCTGTAAGCGACTTTATAATCACTGTTTTTCAAAAATTCTACTAAAGTTTGAATGTGGTTAGGATAGTACATATCGTCATCGTCTAGATAGGCGATGTATTCGCCGCGAGCAGCGCGAATTCCTGTATTTCGGGCGGCGGAACGTTCTTGATTTTGAGAGTGATTGAGATAAGTTATATTACTTTCACTGTTAAGTTTATCGAGTCTTGTTTGAATGTCAACTCCTCCATCATTAATCACAATAATCTGTAGATTTTCATGAGTTTGATTGAGAACGCTTTTTACTGCTATTTCTAGCATTTCTGGGCGATCTTTTGTAGGAATAATTACACTCACAAAAGGTGATTCAGCAATTCTTTGCACAACCGAATTGATTTGAGCATAACCACTGTATCGATTACGTACAATTTGCCTTGTTCGCTCAAAATCATCCCATCTTCTGCTGGTAGTTGTACTGCCATCAGTACGCCATGTAAACTCGCAAGTAGTTTTGTTAATATGAAATATCTTAAATTTCAAAGATATTCTAATCCACAAATCCCAATCTTCGTGAGTATCTAAAGTTTCATCGAACACCCCTACTTCCTCCAAACAATATTTTTCGTGCATGAGGCAGAGGATAGGAATGTAATTATTAACCATCAGTGAGTCTTGCTCAAAATCATAGGAATAGGGAACTGTTCGATTGGTAGTTACATATTTTCCACCTTGTTTTTCTTGCTCCGCTTTCGTGGCATCAGTGTAGGCCACCTTATATTGACTGTTCTCCAGAAAATCTACTAAAGTTTGAATGTGGTGGGGATAGTACAAATCGTCATCATCTAAATAGCCTATGTATTTGCCTGTAGCTATACGAAGGCCTGCGTTACGAGCAGCAGAACGCTCCCTGGGATAATCCTGTTTAACATAGGATATATTACCTCTATAATTGAGTCTATTTAATACTTCTTCGACATCTACTCCACCATCATTGATAACAATTATTTCCGTATTCTGGTAAGTTTGATCGAGAACACTTTGAATTGCAATTTCAAGCATCTCTGGTCTATCCTTTGTTGGAATAATGATAGATACTAACGGTTTTTGGGGTTGAGGTACGGAAAGTTTAGATGGTAAAAACTGCTTAATCTTGAGTTGATTTAATTCAGAGCTAGAAACTGCTACAGGGACGCTAGATACAGGTGTGACATCGCGTTGAATGATGCCATATTCATCCCATACACGATCGGTTTCTGGTTTTGCTACTCCCGATCCATGCTCCAAACCTTGTAAATTTACGTAGTATAATCCAAGAACTTCTGGCAACCGAGTAAAACTTTCAGTTTTGCCAATCCGCAGCCAAAACTCGTAATCTCCAGCACATACAAATTCTGATCGGAAATAGCCATATTTTTGATGCAGAGACTTCCTCCACATCGGTTGCGAACCTATGACACAGCGACGTTCGAGTTCGGTGTAGGAAAACTGCGGCCAGTTCCAGCGTTCCGCTGCTATGGTGGTAGCCCAGGTATCATTTGCAACGCGCGTAATCAACTGGTCAGCATAAACTAAAGCTGTTTTTGGGTGTTCCTCGAAGTAGTTCGCCATTACTTCCAAAGCTTCGGGGTGATGGCGATCGTCGGTGTTAGCGCTAGTAATGTATTGTCCGCGAGCAGTCTGGATGCCTAGATTCCAGGCAGCATAGAGCGTTAAGCGTTCTGATATACGTTTATAAACGATATTGGGATATTGCGCCTGATATTCCTGTACGATATCCGCCTCGTTTTGTTCAGAATTGCAGTCAATAACTATGATTTCAAGTTCGCCTTTTCTGTAAAGAGTTTGCTCTACTAAGTCTTGCAAACAACCGTCAATAAAGATTTCTGAGTTGTAGGTGGAAACTATAGCCGATACTTTGAAAGCAGCTTGAGCAGCCTGCGATTTTATTAAGTCGTCCCGGAAGCTAATATTTTGTTCAGGTCGCTGAACTGTAGCCCATATCCAATGATTTTGCGATTCTATGAAAATAACCTCAAAACCCTGCTCCGTTAACAATCCGGCGAGTTGTTGCTCCGTATAACCATTTCCAAAAAAATTGTATTGTGTTTCTGTATCTGCTTCTTCATCAAACTTGCCAGCAGCGGGATTGTCTTGATAATCGTGTACCTGGATTTTGAAATATCCAGCAGGCTTCAGCACTCTAAATATTTCGCGAAAATAGTTTTTAACCACAGATAGAGAACGAATGTGTTGAAACACAATCGTGGAATAGACAAAATCATAATTTTCACTGCTCAGAGCTTGCAGATCGCAGCCATTATTGACATACACCTCTCCATTCTGCTTGCCGTCAGCCAAATATTTTTTGGCAAACTGAATCATATTTTCTGCAATATCCACACCGTCCACTTGAGCGAACATCTGGCGCAAAGGCTTGATTATGCGCCCAACGCCACAGCCGATTTCTAAAATTTTCCACTCGGATTGGCTCGGAATGCCTTCTAGTATTTGTTTAACGGACGTATTTTGTGAATCCTCCCAAGCTGCAATCTTTTCTTGGAGGGTCATTTTGTCTATCTCTGGACTTGTGAAAACTCTACTGAACATTGCTTCATAAAGAGAGTTCACATTCCAAAATTCACGCTCTTTTGATAAAAAGGCTTGATTAACTGGTTGAGCCAAGTTATCAATTTTATGATGCTTTGTTAAATTTGGGTAATTTTCATTAAGAGACTTGTACTTTTGAAAAGCTTGTTCTCTTAGTTGGGAAGGGTAAAGATTACTATCATATATTTTGTAACATAAATGCAACAAATCTCCTAAAAACAAACTATCACCAATAGCCACATTCTTGTAAGTTTGCTGCTGAGGATGAATTCTCCAGTGCGAAAGTTTTTTATTAACAAAACCGATCTTATAGCTGGTCATAATCCTCAGCCACATTTCAATATCTAATGCTTGCGAAAAAGCTGAATCGAAGAAACCTAATTGATTAAAAACTTCCTTTTTAAGGAGTACAGTAGTTGGTTCTCCAATTCTTTTTATAGACCCATTTAAAATATCAATATCCGCTAAAAGATCCTGACCAGTCTGTACTGATTTTAAATTAGACCAATCTTTATGCAAATCTTGTGCATCTTGATAAATTTGCAGAATTTTTGAATCCTTTAAATTATCTTCACTTGCTAACAAAAGACCGCGTTTTGAGAACACTAAACCAATTGCTTCTTGCTGTTCAGCTAAGTTTACCATTTCTTCAATACAGTTTGGTTCAAGCAAATCATCTTGCAACAAAAATTTTATATATTTGCCCCGTGATTGAGAGATGCAAAAGTTCCAATTGTTAGCTATTCCATATCTTTCATGATGAATAAGGCGACATTCTATTCTAGATTCATTCTGGATCGTATCTTGAGTTATTTGGACTGTATTGTCATTTGAATTATCATCAGAGATTATTATTTCTATATTAGAGTAAGTCTGCAATAATGCACTCGACAGAGCTTCAGCAATATAGTCCTCTCCGTTGTAAGTAGGGATGCAAATACTAACGAGAGGAATACTATTCACAGGTTTTACCAAATTTGACTTTAGTTCCTTCAAACGCGAATTTGATTTTTCAAGATCGGCTTGAATTTGTGCTAATTTGGATATAGATTCTTGCTTATACATTTGCATTATTTGTACCTTGATTCTGTTCTAAGTTTTTTAGTGTTTTACGGATGCTGGATGAGTGAGTGATTGGCTTGTTCCAACAAAATTTTGAAATTGCTTGATTTCTATATTTCTGTAGGTTTAGCTATGTTAATTTTGCCAAATTATAATGACTGAGAATAAGCTTTAGTTTTAGAAATTGGCTTAACTGCAACTGTCCACCGCATCAATTGCTTCCACTCTTCTGAGTTGGTGAGTGCGTAGGTATCGAGTTGATGGTCTTTCTCAGAGTAGAATTTGGCAAAACTCTCTAGCCAGTTTATCAGTGTTTCTGTTTTGGAGAAAGGCGTACACTTCAAGGATTCCTGCAAGCAGTTTTGCATCTTGGTTGCATCCCCGTTTTGGTAGGCATACCACGCATCCCACACTAGAACCGTGTACGGCATCTGGCTCGGTTGGACATCTGTATCGCTAACGGCATATTGCTGGAAGTGCGATCGCTGCAATTCTGCCTGAACTTGATGGAGCTGAGATTGATAATGTTGTGATTCCTCTTGAACTTGATGGAGCTGAGATTGATAATGTTGTGATTCCTCTTGAACTTGATGGAGCTGAGACTGATACTGTTGTGATTCCTCTTGAACTTGATGGAGCTGAGACTGATACTGTTGTGATTCCTCTTGAACTTGACGGATCTGAGACTGATAATGTTGTGATTCCTCTTGAACTTGACGGATCTGAGACTGATAATGTTGTGATTCCTCTTGAACTTGATGGATCTGAGAGTGCGATCGTTTCAACTCTCTATCAAGTTGATGTGTTTTAGACTGCGACTGCTGCAATACGGCTTCTGTGTGATGCTGTTGAGTTTGGGAGTATTCTAATTCTGCCTGAACTTGGTGGAAATGAGAGTGCGCTCGTTTCAATTCCATCCTGCTACTGCGAAGTTTAGACTGCGAATGTTCTAATTGTGTCTGAACTTGTCCAATTTGAGTTTCCAATTGCTGAGATTTCAACTGAATATGCTCTACTTTGGAGTTTGACTGTGCTAATTCTGCTTGAGTTTGATGCAGTTGAAAACGAAATCGCTCTAATTCCAACTCACTATGATGAAGTAGACAATTCTTGTGTGCTAACTCTTCCCTATTCTGATGCAATTGTGATTGCGTTGCGACTGTTCCAATACGGCCTGAGTTTGATGCAGTTGTGATTGCGACTGTTCCAATACGGCCTGAGTTTGATGCAGTTGTGATTGCGACTGTTCCAACTCTGCCTGAGTTTGATGCAGTTGTGATTCTGACTGTTCCAACTCTGCCTGAGTTTGATGCAGTTGTGATTCTGACTGTTCCAACTCTGCCTGAGTTTGATGTAGTTGTAATTGTGACTGTTCTAATTCTGCCTGAGTTTGATGCAGTTGACCTTGATACTCTTGCAACAGTGTCTCAGCTTGTTGCATTTGATCTTGGAATTGTTCCAATACTGCCTGAGTTTGATGCAGTTGACTTTGATACTGCTGTAATTCCTCCTGAGTTTGATGCAGCAGATCCTTACGCTGTTCCAACTCCTCTCTAGTCTTGTGCAACTGAAACTTAGACAATTCTAATTCTTCTGGTGATGATATTGATATTACATTTTCATGCTCTTCTAAACCATCGCTTGGGGGGCTTTTTTCATAATAGGGAGCGCAAACTTTTACAACTTCATCTTGGGATATATTAAAATCTCTAAAAGCAATAATATTTCCGTAGCCGCCGTTCGGATAAAATATTGAATCTGGTTCTAAATTAGACGATTGCAATTCAAATATTCGGGCTTCTGTGTCCAGCGCATTGTCTATCATCATGCTGCAATTATATCCGCACTCCTTCAATGCTCTGATACACTCCATAGTAGCGCTTAAATACTTCGGCGACCAACCATATTGACCTTTTTCCCTAGAGTCGCCACCTCCATATTCAAACATAACTATGTTTGGAAGCCAAGCCTTAGGCAATTCCCCCAATTTAGTAATAACGGTAGATTCTGCACCTTCTATGTCTAGCTTTAAACAAGTTACTTTTTGAGCATTTATGTTGAGGAGTAATTTAGATAAAGTCAATGATTGTACTTCTAGCGTTTCTGTTGAAACACCAAACCAGTCCGGTTCAACAGAAGCATAATTACTATCCAATCCAGCAGCTTCATTTCCTAAATGAAGCGTTTTGGTGCCGTTAACATCTGACAGACAGGCTTCTATCAAAGTGATGCCGTCATATTGGCACAAAACCCGCACTCCCTCGACAGGGAGGGGTTCAACGGCGATAGTTTTAAATCCCAGCATGGAAAACATCTCGCAGTAAAATGCAAATGTTCCTACGCCAACATCAATACAAAGGCCTTCTCGCTTTTCGTCTACCAAGGGAAGAACATAGCTTAAAATTCTTTGACAACAAGCTTCAACGCGCATTCCCGATCCTCCTTGCTTATGATGATTCAGATTCAAATTACAGAAATTACTATCTGATAAATATTTTAGCTCAACCAGCCACGATTTGTAACGCTCTGTTATCCAGTTTATTTCTTGTTGTTCCAGGTAAACCCTCCAAACACCTATAGCTCCAGAACTATTTGAGATGTGGTTGTGGTGTAATAAAGTCTTTGAATCGTACAAAAGTTGATTTGAAGCATTAAATTGAGGAGTTAGACTGCTAACAGCCAAACTTAATATTACTTGTTTAGCATTCTCAACCGAGCATTCTTTCTGCACCCATTCTTTTGTATATTCACTGGCTTTCAACCCGAGAAATAAATCCACTTCCCTAATTGCTTTAGCTAGATATGTAACAACATTTTCATATCTTTGTATTAAAAGATTTGGTATGTCTTTGATTTTATGATATGCCTCTATTGCAGAGTCAAGACTTGTGATAAGGTCATGACCATCAATCTGCTCTTTTTTCTTCAGGCTGGCAGCTACGTCTCTAATATCTCTGTAAATGTAACAAAATTTTACACAGCCTTTTAAGCTCATCTCGACGGCTTTTGGGTAGAATTCATGGATTTTAATGACATGAAATAGATCGTCTTTACCCCACTCTAAGAATTGGTCTTGAAAATCCAATAGCTGATTTCCCTCGAAAAAACCTTCTCCTTTGCCTATATCTAATTTTTCTACAAGGCTGCGACAAATATTGTATTGAAGTGTCGATCCCGATCTAGTCATTCCGTTGCATATTACTAACATTTTTATTAAATAGGTATGCAGGTACACTACATGAATAAGTTGCCCTAGGACAAGCTACTCCCAAAATGATTTTTAAGAAGCATACCACAAATGATGGTAATTTTTGCCCGATCGCCCCCACTACACTCAAGCCGTCGCCTTTCCAAGCATATCAGACTTCAGACCTTTGAAGATGTTCCCGCAGGCACCAGTATAGATGGGCGAGCGCCCCGAAGGCTTAAGCCTTCGAGCTTAACAATAGATATTACCGCAAAAATTAATTAACCAAACAGATATTCTTGCTGTCCCATGGAGTCCCTTGCGAGTTATAGCAACCGCCTTGGCGCTTATGGCGTAAACTGAGAATCATCTTCTTTGTTGCGGAGCGATCGCACGTTATGCCCCAACCATACAGCTACGACCTACGTCAGAAAGTCATTCAAGCTATCCAACTAGATGGCTTAAAGATTATTGAAACAAGTATATAGTTCGACATCAGTCGCTCTCGCGTTGGGGCTATGGCTGAAGCAACAAGCCCAAACAGGCGGCTTTCAAGCCAGATCCCAACGATCCCCCCGGTAAGGGTCATAAAATTACCGATTGGGAAAAATTCCGCGAGGCAAGCCTCATGTCATGAGGAGAAAACCCAGGTGGAGATGTCGAAACTTTGGGATGGAGAAATTAGCTCGCGGACAATTTCAAGAGCCTTAAAGAAAATAGGTTTTACTTGAAACTCCCCTGATTTCAACTAACATTGAACAATGCTGGTCTTGGGCCAAAAGTCGAATTCGTAAACTCAAGAATCAGTTTAATCCTTTGCCAAATGTGATCGAGGTTGTCTTACGCCTTGCGTCCGGCGCCGACGAAAGCGGGTGCTATACAAATGACCAACAACGTCACTTGTTGCAAATTGTTACCCAAAACTCAGGTTATCAAGTTGTCACACACCTCTTGAAACATTCTGTCACATATATGACTTGCTCTTGGGTGATATTGAGTGCTGAAGGTAAATTCACCCCGAATGGCGATATACTCAAAGATATCGTATTTTGGGGTTGAGGTTCTGGTAAAACTCCTTGGTAGGCTGGTAGAGTGCTGAGGGGATTAAAGAAAGGTCTAGCATCAATACCTTTTTCCTTGAGCCGCTCGATCAGCTCTTGTTTTTTCACTCCCAACTTTTGATCCAGAATTGCTGTCACCATCCAGTAGGTATTTTTTACTCCCTCTGCCTCCTGGTTTAGATTTATACCAGAGAAACCGTCTAAAGATTCTGTGTACCAATCAAAAATCTGGCGCTTGCGATTAATCAACTCTTCAATCCGCTCAAGTTGAGCTAACCCCAAAGCTGCTTGCATACTGCTCATTTTGTACTTGTACGCCACTTCCGTATTCCAAAACATTTTACTGTGGGGATCTCTACCGTGATCTCGAAGAAAAAGGCAACGCTGATATATATCGTCGCTGTCTGTTACCAGCATTCCCCCTTCACCAGTCGTCAACGTTTTCGAGCCATGAAAGCTAAAGGTACTCACTTCACCAAAACTGCCAGCTTTGCTACCCTTATACTCAGAGCCGATCGCCTCTGCTGCATCCTCAATCACAGCAATACCATGTTTGTCAGCAATTTCCTGAATCGCATCCATATCTGGCATATTGCCATATAAATCAACGATGATGACTGCCTTAGTTTTCGGTGTAATCCGATCGGCAAAAGATTCAGCCGACAGACACCAAGACTTTTCATCAATATCTGCAAAAACAGGAGTCGCACCTACATAAGTAATAGGTGCAGAAGTGGCGATCCAAGTAATATCAGGAACAATCACCTCATCTCTAATTCCTACGCCAAGCGACAGTAATGCTAAATGTAAACCTGATGTACAAGAAGGTAAACTAATCGCATATTTACGTCCTACATAATTCGCAAAAGCTTTTTCTAACCGCTCATGGTAGATATTAGCATTGCTGTACCAAGCATTAGTGACAGCATCAGTAACATAGTCAATTTCTTTTTGAGTGATCCAAGGGCCAGCAACAGGAATAGGTTCCATTTTTAATCCTCCACACACTTAAGATAACCGTCAGGCGCAACAGTAATTAGCAACTTAGCTTCTATATCTTTGTCAACTTCAAAACGTTTATTGGTCTTAAGAAATTCCCAGACAGCGGTTTTAGGATTGTTGCCTTTTCCCCAAGGTCTATCTGGGAAAAAGTCTTCAGGCATATCCTCTACCACTGTATCGAAAACGACTAAGTAACTATTTTTAGTTACCAGTGGCGAGTAAAGTTCCAATTCTTTCAATACATGGTCATGAGTATGATTGGAGTCCAGCACTAGCAGTATTCGACTTTTGCCTTTTGCCCAATAATAAACCTGCTTTGCTATTTCTTCATCAATGGACGAACCCTCAATCATTGTAATGCGTTTAAACATCGGATGTTGTTCAATTTCCACCCGATTGTGCTGCCGAATGTCAACATCAATACCCAAAACTTGCCCTTCACCAATCAGCTCAAGTATTGAGGCATAAAATATCAGGGAACCTCCATGAGCAATTCCTGTTTCAACAATCAAATCCGGCTTAACCTGCCAAATAATTTCCTGCATAGCCATAATATCTTGAGGAAACTGAATGATTGGACGCCCCATCCAGCTAAAGTTGTAAGAGTATTTTTGTTTACAACTTTCAACAAACCACTGATTCGTTAGTTCTTGTAAATTGTCCTTGTTATTCATCGTATTCATCATTTTTTGACTCCTGGTTTAAAATTGTGCATTCATTACTTTACTTTCTTGGGAGTTCCTTAATAACTCTAGCTGGATTTCCTACAACAACACTATAGGAAGGAACATCTTCTATGACTACAGCACCAGCACCAACTATAGCTCCTTTACCAATCCTGATCCTTGGCAAAACAACTGCACCAGTACCAATCATCGAATAAGGTTCAACCTGGACGCAGCCAGCTAAAGTAGCGCCCGGACAGACATGAACACCATCATAAAGATAGCACTCATGGTCTACAATTGCACCTGTGTTGACAATGCAACCGCGACCAATTGTAGTTTCTACACAAAGTGTAGAATTTGCTAATATCTGAGAACCACTCCCAATTTTTACATTATCTGCTATGACGGCAGTTGGATGCTTAGCAATCAGTGCAATCAAACCGTAGGACTCTAAGTATTCTTGTATTTGAATTCTATCCTTACCCTTGTCTCCTCCGATAGCAACCAAGAAACCAACAGGGTTGTTGAGTTTTCTTTGTGTTATCCAAGCTTCCAACTCTTTTTTTCCGAAATATAGGGGAACATCATCAAATGGTGCTACCAAACTTTCATTATTGTCAAATAAAGAAACAAGTTTTATTCCAGATAATTTTAAACAATCTCTTAAAACTTTAGCTTGTCCACTAGCCCCCCAAAAAATCATTTCTTTAAGCATGGTAACTACTGATTGTCAGAAACCCAAAAATCATTGAAGAGTGGATGAGATTTATCCAGCGCTGAGACTACTAATACTTCGTTGAGCCATTCCACTCCAAAACTAGGATCGTTCCATCGTAAACCCTTGGCAGACTCAGGATGATAAAATTCAGCCATCTGATAGAAAACCTCAGTATCATCCATTAAAGTTTGAAACCCACTCGCCATGCCTTTAGGAACGTAAAGCATCTTACGGTTTTCAGCAGTTAGCTCAACTGCTACCCACTGCTTAAATGTAAACGAGTCTGGTCTGATGTCGATAACTACTTGATAAATAGCACCTCTTGTACACCTAATTAACTTCGCTTCTTGATAGGGCTTAGCCTGGTAGTGCATCCCCCGCAAAGTACCTTTTTTGAGGTTAAAAGAAATATTGCACTGCACTAGATTAGCATTCAAACCATGTTCTGCAAACTCCTTTTGACACCAACTTCGGGCAAAAAATCCCCTCTCATCCGCTATGGTTTCTACCTCAATAACATAAGCTCCCTTAAGCTTCGTTTCAGTAAACTTCACTCGATTACCTCCACTTGAGGAATCAACACCACAAACTTACCTCCCCACTCGCGGATATAATCCATCTGACTTACTATCTCATCCTTAATGTTCCAAGGTAAGATAGCCAAATAATCTGGCTTAGTCTCCCGAATTTGATCGGGATGATATATCGGAATCTGAGTTCCCGGCAAAAACAAACCCTGCTTATGCGGGCTTAAATCCACCGTATAATCAATCAAATCCGTGCGGATACCGCAATAATTCAGCAGTGTATTAGCCTTCGCCGGCGCCCCATAGCCCACAATTGATTTGCCCTGATTTTTGGCATCAATTAGGAAACTGAGCATTTGACGTTTAGTAGACTTAACCTGTTCGCCAAATCCTACATAAATTTCAAGTTTGTTGAGTCCTGCTTGAATTTCTTTTGCTTTCAATTCCGTGACGCTATCGCTAATTTTTCCATCGACCTCACTATGCCTCCCGTAAATCCGCAGAGAACCTCCGTGGGTTGGTATTTCCTCAACATCAAACAAAGTTAAACCGTGACTTGCAAAAACTTTCTCAACCGTCAACAGCGAAAAATAAGAGAAATGCTCATGGTAAATCGTGTCAAACAGATTGTTTTGAATTAGTTGCAATACATGAGGAAACTCCATTGTCAAGACACCGCTTGGTTTCAGGATAATTTTCATCCCCGCCACAAAATCGTTCAAGTCAGGCACATGAGCCAACACATTATTTCCCAGCAACAAATCTGCCTGTTTGCCTTCTGAAACCAACTCTTTAGCCGTTTCCACGCCAAAAAACTTGACTAAAGTTGGAATACCTTTTTCCTGGGCCACCTTCGCTACATTTGCAGCAGGTTCAATCCCCAATACAGGAATTCCTTGCTGCTTAAAGTATTGGAGTAAATAGCCATCATTGCTAGCGAGTTCAATTACCTGACTGGTTTCGTCAAATCCAAACCTCTCCACCATCAACTCTGTATATTTCCGAGCATGGCGCAGCCAAGAGTCTGAATAGGAAGAAAAGTAAGCATAGTCACTGAAAATACTATCCGGGGATTCAAACTCTTCTAACTGCACTAAAAAACAATTACCGCATACATAAGTATGAAGCGGATAGAATTTCTCTGCACAATTCAGATGAGCTTCAGATAAAAAAGCATTCGCCAGTGGCGACATCCCCAGATTTACAAAAGTATGCTCCAATGGGTTACTGCAAAAACGACATTGAGATGGCACAGAATTAACCCCTTTTTAAATTTGTGAGTTTTGAGTACCGTTCATCACAGGCTGATGAGACAGGGGTTTTCATCCATCAAAAAATTCTCATACCACTCAATGGTTTCTTTCAACCCTTCTTCTAGAGGATATTTAGATTCCCAGCCGAGCATTTTTCGAGCCTTGTCTGCCGAGAGATACTGATGTTTAATTTCATTCTTTGCCCGATTCAATACGACAGGCTCTAAATGACTTTTATTCATCAATTTTAAAACATTGTCTACCATGCCCCGCACAGAAATTTGCAACTCATTGCTGAAATTAAACGCCTCTCCCAAAACTTCTTTCCTGTCCATTTGTTCTGCCAAATGGAGATAAGCTAAAACCCCATCCTTCGCATAAAAATAGTCCCGAATAAAAGTGCCATCACTGCGGATGACTACTGGCTTGTCTCGTAATGCCGATCGAATTGTTGACGGAACAATTCGATTAAAATTCAAGTCTCCACCGCCGTAAAAGTTGCCGCAGCGAGTAATGCAAACAGGCAAACCATAACTGACGTAATAAGCGCGACTGATTAGATCGGCACAGCTTTTAGAAACATCATAAGGGTGTTCTCCTTGGAGCGAAGTTGTTTCGCTGTAAGGTAGCACTAGCTGGTCTCCATAGGCTTTATCGCTAGATGCTATGACAATTCGACTCACACCACCAACACGGCGACAAGCTTCTAGAATATTCCAAGTACCTTTAATATTCGTTTCAAAAGTAGCCAGTGGCTCTCTATTTGCAACTCCCACAATTGTCTGAGCTGCTAGGTGAAACACCGTGTCTATTTCGTACTCATTAATCGCTCGTTCTACGGTTGGCAAATCTTCTACACAACCGCGAACGATATTAATCTGCCGATACCACTCTCCAGCATACAGTCGGGATTGGGGTATCAAGTCACGGACTAATCCCGTTACCAAGGCTCCTCTTTCCAGCAACTCAGCTACTAACCAGTTACCCAAAAGACCTGTGCAACCTGTCACCAATACCGATCGATCACGCCAAAATTCACTCATTCCCACACCTTCCAAGGAGCCTCTCTATTATCCCACAGTTCATTCAAATACTTATATTCGCGGTAAGTATCCATCGCAAAAAAGAAACCTTCGTGGCGATACGCCATCAATTGTCCTTGGGCCGCTAACTGCTCTAGTGGCTCTCGCTCAAAAAAACAATCATCTCCGCTCAAAGCCTCAAATATGCTGCGGTGAAGTACCAAAAATCCGACACTAGCCCAGCCATCTATCTGAGGTTTTTCGGTGAATTCCAGAACTTTGCCTTGGTTATCCACATCTAAAATACCATATCGAGATGTCGGACGCACTGTACTAACAGTTGCCAGCTTACCATGAGCCTTATGAAAATCTAACAAGGCTCCAATATCGATATCAGCAACTCCATCACCGTATGTCACCATAAAGGTATCATCAGTAATGTATTTCTCAACACGTTTCACCCGCCCCCCAGTCATACTGTCAGGCCCTGTTTCCGCCAGTGTCACCTTAAAATCTTGCTCCTGGTGTTCTTCGTGATAGGTAATCTGATTTTGGCGACCTAGACAAATAGTAAAATCATTATTCATCGCTTCATAATTCAGGAAATACTCCTTAATCATGTTGCCTTTGTAGCCCAAACACACGATAAAATCGAGGAAGCCATAGTGGGCATAGGTCTTCATAATGTGCCAAATAATTGGCTTTCCGCCCACATCAACTAAGGGCTTAGGGCGAAATTCTGTTTCTTCTCGGAGACGAGTCCCCAAGCCGCCGGCTAGTATAACTACTTTCATTCTTTCACAGTCTTAAAATGGTACATAATTTTGATTTTTGAGTTGTTATGAGAGATAGAGAGTGCCACAAATTTTTTTACAGATTGTACCAGAATCTTGAGTAATCTTTTTCCAGATCGCCCGCACGAAACTCAAAACCACCGCCTTTCCAAGCATATCAGACTTCCGACCTCCGATAATGTTCCCGCACGCACCAGGTATTATAGACGGTCGATCGCCCCAAGCCCTAAGCCATCGACCTGAGCATAAATATTTCCCCCTGTGCTATTGACTCAAAGCCCAACTTGTGCATCATACTGAAGCGGTGGACTCGGCACACAAAAAACTAACTTAAACCCGATCGCCACACTTCACTCCGATCGCCGCTTAAAAATAATTTTCTCCTCAGCTTGCTTAAATTCTATATCAAACAAATCAAACACCACCTCTCTGCCCAAAAGTATTTCCTGGCAAAGATCTGTTTGCGCCCAAGCGACAGGCGCAGTAAAAATATGACCATCCAACTGTATTTCTATCTGTCGTAATAGATATTCAATGCTGCCACCAACTCCTTCAGCTTGATTGTTAATCTCTTCAGACCCTTTAGTATAACCCAAGTCTTCACCAAGTTTTTTCGTAATCAAACTAAGTTCTGCACCTGAATCAACCAAAATTTTTACTGTTACGGTATGCTGAAATTTCAATAACAACTGGTATTTAGGTTGCCAATCGTGAGATTTTAATGTTCTCATTCTGACTGGAAAAAATCTGACTGGTTCTACAAACTCACTTTCAAATATTCGTTCAATTACATAATCTAAACCAGACAAACTCGGATCGAGTGCATCTTTCATCTTTCGATAATCGCGATCGTGACTAATCACCCCTTTGTTAGTATAAGCTATCCACTCACCCCGATATTTTTTTAACTCCGGTCGATGAGCTTTATACCAATCATTGGCTGTAGGATACTCTGGTTGCATAATTAAATCACTTTCTTGTATTTTAGAAAATCATCTATCGTTGGGTTAATGATATCTGCCACCACAAAATTTTATCAAAAATAATTTACTCCTGTCGCGATCGCGCTTTTGTACACCATTCTACTACATAGGGTAAGTTTTGCCTGATCGCCCCCACGAAACTCAAACCCTCGCCTTTCCAACCAGATCGGATTTCAGAGTTCTGAGGATGTTCCCGCCAAACTCCTGGTATCACAGATGGTCGATCGCCCGCAGGCCCGCTTGCCGTCAAGCCAACCATAAATATTTACAAAAAAATAAACAAAGCCGATCGCCCTCAAGCGATCGACCAACACGCGCGATCGGGTAAACTAGGAAGGTCGATCGGGCTCTACCCGCGTGCCATTGACTCAAAGCCCAACTTGTGCATCATAGTGAAGCACCGGACTCGGCACACACAAAATTAACTTAAAGTCGATCGAGATTACTATTTTTTAGGAGACGATAACTGTGGATCTTACGGCGCTCATGCAAGTACGGAGAGATATAGCTTTTAAATACCTAAGCGGGAAGGGAATAGAAGTGGGAGCTCTTCATGCTCCTTTGGAAGTTCCAGATAGTGTAAAGGTTTCTTACGTCGATCGAATGTCGGTTAGCGATCTGAGAAAACAATACCCAGAATTAAATGGAACCAATCTCATAGAGGCAGACATTGTAGATAATGGCGAAACTCTGTCATCCATAGCTGATAATTCTTGGGATTTTGTGATTGCCAATCACATGATAGAACACTGTCAAAACCCGATCGGCGCTCTGGAAAACTTTTTGAGAGTTCTCAAACCCGGAGGAATTGTGTACATGGGCGTACCAGACAAGCGTTATATCTTTGATGTCGATCGCCCCATGACTACCCTCGACCATTTAATTCGAGACTACAAAGAAGGGCCCGAATGGTCTAAGGTATCTCATTACGAAGAGTACGTGAGATTGGTAGAGAAATTTCCTCAAGAACAGATATTAGCGCGCCAACAAGCTTTAATTGAGATAGATTACAGCATCCATTTTCACGTCTGGACATCAGAAACCTTCTCTGAGTTACTTTTCTACTCTCAGAAACATCTAGGCTTTGATTTTACTATAGAACTATTTCAACAAAATTCTATAGAAATTGTTATGATTCTCAGGAAAATAGCAAATTCAAATCCTACTTAACATTTGAAGAATGCTCTTCAGGTTCAGGGAATATCCAAGCTTAGCTAATTCTTATACTGTTAGCGCAATCTGTCAAAAAATCACCTTTAAAAATTAAGGTTATCACTAAAATTTATGGCAATCCTAGAACAAGACGATAACTTAATATTGGCGATCGATCATTCCTGGTCGAATGACTGCGGACTCGGACTCCAAGGATGGATTTTAGGTAAAAAGGAAGGGGTACTTGAAGGAGTAGAAATTTGTGTAGGAGATCATTGTGTGCCGATTGCTTCGTGGCATTCACGTCCAGATGTGGTAGCAGCTTATCCGCAATATAACCATAATCATAACTGCGGTTTCATAGCATATCTGCCCAGAGTCGCCCAACATCAAGTCACCTTTAAAGCAAAAACAAAAAGCGAAATACATCATAAAATAGTCGGATTTGCTGGATCAAAGCCTGAAGTTTATGATTCAGCTACTTTTACCAATGATGATACAGGTCTGTTCGTTGATTTTATCAAACAGGTAAATGATCGTCATTTGAGAGTTCTAGAAATAGGTTCGCGGATAGTTAGTCCAGGAAGTGCTAGCAAGAGGTCTTTGTTTTCTGGTGCATCCTCCTACACTGGATTTGACTATTATCCAGATGCCAACACAGATGTGGTAGGGGACGCTCACAAACTTTCTCAATATTTTGGTAATCAGCGGTTTGATGCTATTTTTTCCTTGTCTGTTTTTGAACACTTAGCCATGCCTTGGGTAGTGGCGATGGAAATTAATAAGTTACTGGAGGTAGGTGGAATAACCTTTCAGAGCACACACTTTTCTTGGCCTCTCCATGAAAGCCCCTGGGACTTCTGGCGTTTTTCTGACGAAGGTCTCAAGGTTTTATTTTCCCCTGCTTTGGGATTTGAAGTTATCGAATCCAGCCTTTATGTACCTTTGCGAATGCACTTAGATACTTTTATTCCAGGTCAAGAGACATTAGTAAATCAGTTAGGATTCGGCGGTGTTGCCATCCTAGCTAAAAAAGTGTCTGAGGTGAATCCTGATAAATTTAGATGGGATGTCACCCTAGAAGAGGTTGTTACCGCAGAAAGCCATTACCCTAAACCTCAAACTTAGATATTTTGGACATAAAGGGCGATCGCTTTATCCTACTCCCCAACAGACATAACTTCTAACTTGTCATGGGCATCAGAAAAACTTGGGTTTAGATAAACCGCCCTGCGATAACACACGATCGCCCGCTCCTGTTTCCCTTGCTCTAACAAAGTATTGCCAAGGTTAAAGTATTGCTCTGCTGTGGTTTCAGGCTGCAAAATCGCCGCTGCATAACAACACTCGACAGCTTCATCTGGCTTGCCAATTTGCGAAAAAACCTTAGCCAGGTTTCGGTAAACACCAGCAAAATTCGGTTGAATCGCGATCGCTTTTTGGTAAGAGGCGATCGCCAGCGACCACTGTTGGTGCTGTGCGTGAATAGTTCCCAGATTCGCTAAAGCTTGGGCAAAATCCGGCTGAATTTCAAGAGCGCGAATGTAGCAATTCTTTGCCTCATCCAGTTTACCCTGAGCTTGGAAGACATTCCCCAAAGTCTTATACGCCGGGGCAAATTTTGGTTTTATCTTGAAGGCTTGCTCGCAAACTGCGATCGCTTCTTCTAGTTTTCCTTGAGCTAAATACAACTCTGCCAGTTGACCTAACGGAACCGCTGCGGTCTCAATCTCTTGCATTTTAGCCTGAATTGCCATTAGCTGAGACTTAGTTTGTTCTAGTTCTTCGTGAGTTTTGTGGTATTGAGCCTGCGTGATTTGAAGTTCCTTTTTAATTGGTTGAAGTTCAAGAGAAACTTCTGCCTTTTGAGTTAAAAATTGCTCAAATTCTGCGGGATTTTGCTGCTGTTTTGTCTGAAATTCCTCTAATTCCATTTGCATCTGGTACAGCTTAGACTGCAAATGCCAATGTTCAGTCAAAATCTGTGCTATTCGAGATTTAGACTTAACTGAATCAACAGCTTGCTTCAACTGAGGAACAAAACGTTGAATCGTTAAATCTTCTACCTCATTTCTATCCCAGGCTTCTAAAACAGATAAAGCTTTGCCCCAAGAGAAAAAAGCATCCCCACGCATAACCTTTTGTTTCATTTCCTGTTTCGACCTAGTATAGTAATGATTAACCCGCAGTTTTTCCACAGAAAGTCTTTCAGATATAGAAGAGGATAACGGTTCTTTGTTTTCTGTGACCGTAAATAAATCATTATTAATGGGTATGAAAAAGTGAGGACAGTTAGAGCGCAGGATTTGTGCTGGACGAACAATACTCTTTATATACCTATTGGATTCAAAATCATCTTGGGATCGCTGAGTAAAATTTTCTATCTGTAGCCCTCCGGGTCTAGTTTTATGACCGGAAGAGCCAAAAATTAAGGTATTAACTCCTACTGCTGGAACAGAATCAAATTCCTCTAATACTTCTATTAAGTTTTCCTTTTCTGTGGGAAACAAAAATTCATCCAAGTCCAGAAAAGTTATCCACTCCGATTCTTGTCTGTATGCTTCCAGACAATATTCGTATGCTGAAGCTTGTTGTTTAGCACTAAATGGCCAGTCGTGCAAAACAACTTCACCCGATTCCACGTAGGATTGAACAATGTCAAGAGTGTTATCCGTACTGTTATTATTGTACAAATAAAATCTTTCAACACCAACTAATTTATGAAACTCCAACCACTCTATAAGATATGGAGCCTCATCTTTCATAATGGCACACAGGCTCAGTTTGCACTTTTTCCTAGGCTTGACTTTGGGAGTTGGATAAACAATTTCTTGCAACCTAATTAACCCCATTTTGACACGGGTGTTATCTGCGAGTACAGCTTGGAGCAAAAGTTGAGATTCAGGCGGCGTTAATTTTACTTCCCATTCGATCGCATAACCACTATTTTCTGCTAAGGGTACTTGCGAAAAAACAGCAGCAACATCCGGACGGTACTGATTCACAGGAATTTCATGGATAATTTCGCCATCGCGAATCAACTCAACTTTAATAGCCCTGGAATTCTTACCTAATACCCAACCTCCAATCAAAAGATTACCTGAACTTACCTTAGTGCCGATCGCCGGAGCCTCTATATTAAATCCCCACAGCAACTCCGGATGATCGGGAGGCATTAATGTAACCTCCTGAATTTGGATGATTTTTACTGGGTTTTGAAGCATTTTCAATCCCAACTCATTAGGATTTTCCCGCAGTAGTGGCTCGCTATTCCAAGGATCGAACGCAATCAATTTTTCCTGTAGCAAGTTAGGACGGAAGAAAAATTTGCACCGTTCGTTCAGCATGGCTGCTGCAAATGAAAATGTGCTATTTGAGATAGCCAAAACATCGCATTGACTCAAAATATAAAAATCAGGATAGAACGGTGCTTCCGGCAGTTCAACACCCAAATCTTTGACTGTTATTGGGTGATATTCTGCAAAATCTGCGATTACATCTTCAATTTCATCGCTAGCTATAAACAATACCGGCTCATCAAGAGTTTCCCAAAAACCGTTCAGCCACTCTTTGTACCATCCACTAGGCGCAATAGTCAGATATGGAACTACTGTATGAACGCTTTTGTAATCACCGCGACGCAAATGCAATCCTACAACTGTTTTACCTTTAGCACGCAAGCGGTTCATAGCTTCCGCCATTCTTGCTTCGACTGTCGGTACAGGCTTGAACAGCGAGCTAAAATACTCTTTATGTCTTGCGTGATACTGCGTATGAAACTGAAAATAGCCGTGGAAGTCTACATTTTTAAACGGTTCCGGTGCATTGAGAATTGCTGAATCGGAAAGTTTATAAGGCTGCGATTCCTCTCCCACTAGAGGTAATGACCGAGAAATTGGCGGGTTGCTGTGACCGAATAGATACTGACCAATCCAAGTTGGCGTTTCAACCCTGAGATTGTGTTCCAGTGCGTAGATTTTCAGGAACCCATACAAAAATATTTGATTCCCCAACCTACCCATATTCTCCATGCCAAGTACGGATGAAGTAATAACGGGTTTTTTCACATAAACTGCATCCCCCCAAGACGGGTGTGGCGTTGTTGTTGCTACCCGATGAAAACCCTGCGCCTCTAAAAATTCATCAAGTTGATCAATTAAAACACAACCTTCATAAAGTTCTTCGTAATTGACTTCAGTATTAATAAGATCAACATATTTCAGCCAGTTGATTGACCCTTGCAAAGCCAAAAGTTCTGCCCCTTGGATATCTATATTTAAGATATTAAAGTCAGAGGGATTAATTTCTAGTTCTTGTAACAACGTATCAAGCTTTTTTGACGGTACCGTTACTTGATGAGTTTCTGTAATGTGGGGATAAATCTCCTGATGGTGCTTCAATTGCAAAATAGAACTGCTTTGATCGAAAGAAGTAACGTGCAAATCCACCGTACCATTGCGATCGCTAATCGCACAATTCGCTACTAGAACATTGGGAACAGCAGCTAAATTTGCCTGCAAGCGTTCAAACACAATTGGGTTTGCTTCTACGAACAGCACATTTTGTACGCCCATTTGTTGGTAAGCGCTAATTTCTGTGCCTTCATGGGCACCAACGTGAACAACGCCGCGGGGTGTAACGGAATGTTCTAGGCAAAGTTGCAGCAAATCCAATTTTCCGTCGGTTAATTCACCCAAGACATTTGTTCTGAATCGCTCGTTTACTGCCAAAAAATTACTGTACTCAAAGTCTTCATATTCTGGCACAAAACTTGGCTTGTACTCTAATCCGCTGGGTAAAATTTTAAATATTGAGTACCGAAAATTTTGTAAATACTCAAATGCTTCTTTTAAAGTTCTTTGAGAATCGAGGTAAGTCCCCCCATATTCAAATTGCAGATAATCTATTCGACCTGTTTCTAAAAAATATTTAGCTCCATATAGTACGTCTAACTCACCCCCTTCAACATCTACTTTTAAAAAATTAATTCTTTTGATTTCTTGTTTCTGGCAGTAAATATCGATAGTTGTTGTTACGACTGGAAAAGATTTTGGAGGATTGAAATTTCCTTGCTTCTCTACTTCTACCCTACGGTAAAAGGTACTTAAAACAGACAGATCTTCGTAGTGATAAAAAGTCTTTACTTCTTCTTTATTCCCTAAAGCAAGATTGAAAGCCCTGATTTTTCCGCTGGGAATTTTGTTGACCAGATTTTGCAAGAGTCTTTGATATACATTAGGGATTGGTTCAAACAAGTGAATTTCTACATCATGCCCTTGATTTAACACTTCCTGTGTCCAATCCCCGGCATTCGCCCCTACGTCAAAAACTATATCGCCAGCTTTGATATATTTGGCAATCACTTGGCTCTCGCCCGTAAACACGAGAGGGCTGGGTGACTCTATATTTTCTTGCGGTTTCTGTGCGATCGCAATTGACTGCAACTCTGCATCTGTTTGTATACTCTTTACTTGAGTTCTCAAAGAAATAGGTCGGCGGGGAAGCTCTAAACACCAATTATCTTTGCCTTCCCCACAAATATATTGCCAATCTAACTCAGCAATCAAATGTGCATAGGGAGCTAAAATTTCAGTCAATATTAATGACCAGTTATTATTAGCTCTTGTGAACCTAATCCAGTAAGATTCAATACCCTGTCTATGGTAATAATATGAATTTGGCAATGTGTACATCTTGGAGTTTGTAGCCAATTGCCGAAAACCAAACCCGTAAGTATCTAGAGCTCCGGCAAACTCTGGGTATCCATCGGCTCTGAGCCAACTTTCTTTAGTAAACAAATAGTTGCCACTCGCTCCTGGCACCTCATGTCTACAAAGAGCGTCAGCCAAAGTAACTGTATCTTGATATATCCATTTACTGATAATATTTTCTTTGTTACCTTCAAAAAAGTGAATTTCTTGGAAGGCGGCTATATCTGCTCCTGAATTCAGGAGGAATTCTTTTAGTTTATAAATGCTTTTCGGAGCTAGTATATTATCCGAATCTAAGCAGAAAGAAAGGTGGTGCGTAGCATTTTTTACAGCGGTATTTCTTGCTGCGGCACCACCCCGGTTGGTTTCATGACTAAAATACTTAATGAAGGGAAATTTATTTTTAATAATCTGAATTAGGCTTTCTGTCTGATCGGTGGAGCCGTCATTTACAATAATTAACTCGTCGTCGTCTTCAAAATTACCCTCTAATATAGAATAAACTGACTCTTCAATCGTTTGTTCGCAGTTGTAGGCGGGGATGAAAAAACTGATATTCACCGATTGCTTTTGTACCCACCAAACTCCCTCGCCCTCAAGGTTGACTTGCCAGTCTAACCTTCTAAAAAACTCATCAATAGCTTGTTTCACGCCCGGAAAAGCGATATGCCCATAATCATGGCCGCTAATTAAACCCCCCACTCTAATTTTGCTGTACCAAGTGCAGAGGTCTTGCCAAACGCCTTGGTAGGAATGCTCTGCATCTATGTAGACAAAATCAAGCAAGCCATCAATTTGCCCCATAGCTTGCTGTGAATTTGAACGAATCAGCCTAAATCTATCTCCAAAGACAGCTAGGCGATTTTTCGTTGTTTCACAGAGTATGTCAAAATCTGCCTGCGGGAGGTTCATCGGGTCGTCGTAAGAGTCACTATGTTGATAGCTGTCAATCCCGTACAGTAGTTCAATATTTGTATTGCTGAGCATAGCTTCTGAATGACCTCCAAACGCCACGCCGATCTCTGCACCTACTTTTAAATTGAATTTCTGTATCAGCTCTGGTAAAAATTTGTAGGCTGGCTTCCAACTTTCTTCGTGAATTGATTTCTTTATTTGAACTAATTCGCTTGTTTGCATTTGACTTGTTTTCCTCTTGTAGTTCTTATATAACAGTTTTAACGTCATCAACTAATCTCTAGTTACAATGGAATCCTGAGAACCGGACAGTATCTAGAAATTCGCTTTCAAATATGCGTTCAATCACATAATCTAAACTTGACAAACTTGGATCTATCCCGTCCTTCATTTTGTCATAATCGCCATCGCAACTAATCACCCCTCGGTTAGTATAAGCGATCCACTGACCCCGATATTTTTTCAATTCACGACGATTAGCTTTGTACCACTCCTTAGCTGTCGCATATTCTGCTGCCATATTTTCACCTCATAATTTTCCCTCAAATCATCCTCGCCTCCACCATCATCCGCACTACATCGGGCATCTTATACTTCGCCTCCCATCCCAACTTTTGCTTAGCCTTAGCCGGATTTCCCCTCCCTACAGCAATCTCCGTCGGTCTGTAGAGACTCGCATCAGTTACCAAATGTTCCCGCCAATCCAAACCCGCAGCAACAAACGCTGTCTGCACAAATTCCTCCAAAGGATAACTTACACCAGTAGCAATTACATAATCATCTGGTTCTTCCTGCTGCAACATCAAATACATCGCCTCCACATATTCCGGTGCCCAGCCCCAGTCCCGCTGCACTGAAATATTTCCCAAATGCAGTTTTTCGGAACTACCCGCAGCAATTCGGCACACAACAGATACAATCTTTTGGGTGACGAACCTCTCCGGGCGCAGTGGCGACTCGTGATTGAACAAAATACCAGAACACGCAAACAAATTGTACGCTTCCCGATAATTCGCTACTTCCCAAAATGCTGCGGCTTTTGCCACTGCGTAAGGACTTCTGGGGCGAAAGGGGGTATTTTCATCGGCAGGATTGCCTCCGGTATCCCCAAAACATTCGCTAGAACTGGCATTGTAAAGTTTAATTTTGCCACCGGTAAACCGAATTGCTTCTAACAGATTTAATGTACCTGTGGCAATACTTTCGAGGGTTTCTACTGGTTGTTCAAAAGACAGAGCGACGGAACTTTGACCCGCTAGATTGTACACTTCGTCGGGTGCAATTTTTGCTAATACTTGCAAGACGCTGCGAAAATCGTTGAGAGACATGGATTCTAGTTTTACTCTGTCCCGGATTCCCAAACGGGCAAGGTTTCCGAAACTAGACATTTGGGCGTCCCTGGAGGTGCCACAAACTTCATAACCTCGATCGAGCAACAGTTTAGCTAAATAAGCTCCATCTTGACCTGATATACCACAAATTAGCGCTTTTTTCATATAAATTTTTACAACCAAACTCTAGCTTAACGGTTGCTATTTTTCCCGTTATTTAACTTTTACCGTCAGAATTTTTATTATTTTTAATATTTGGGATTTTTCGAGGAGTTACCAGAGAAGACCGGGCGGTTGAAACCGCGTCTATACAGACAAAACCCACCTCCGTGGGTTGAAGACGTGGCACTTACAATTCGGTTATTTTTCCGTCGGCGTCCGGCGGACATCGTTTGTGTAGTGTAGACGCGGTTTCAACCGTACGTCCGATTTACAAACAAATTTCAGGACTTACGCCGGAGGACTAAAGAAACCGGGTTTTTTACCGATATTAAGGGTTTGAACCAAATATTTGGGTGAAAAAACCCGGTTTCTGGCTACCCGTGCGTAAGTCCTGAAATCTCGCTTATAGCCGAGACCAGATCCCCCTAAATCCCCCTTAAAAAGGAGACTTTGAGAAGACTCTTGTCCCCCCTTTTTTAGAGAAGGCTCATGTCCCCCCCTTTTTTAGGGGGGTTAGGGGGGATCTGGGTTATAGCATCAAACAGTAGACCAATATTGCTTTATTCGTTATTTTTACCTTTTGCCTACTGACCAATGCCTTCTTCAGATACTAGCCTTCCCACCGTTGGGCGACCAATTCAGCCAAGTCAACTACGCGCTGGCTGTAGCCCCACTCGTTGTCGTACCAAGCCAACACCTTTACCATGTCGCCGTCCATCACCAGTGTCAAGCTAGAATCTAGGATGGAAGAAGAATCGTTTCCGCGATAGTCGCAAGAAACCAGAGGCAAATCGTTGTACTCCAAAATCCCCTTCATCGGGCCTTCGGCTGCTTCTTTGAAAACTTGATTTACTTGCTCGGTAAAAGTCTTTTTCTCTACCTGAGCCACAAAATCAACGACCGACACATTAGGAGTCGGAACCCGCATGGCGATGCCATTTAACTTACCCTTCAATTCTGGAATCACCAAAGCCACAGCTTGAGCAGCACCAGTAGAAGTAGGCACAATATTCATCGCAGCAGCCCGCGCCCGTCGCAAATCCCGGTGGCTGGCATCCAGCAAGCGCTGGTCGCCAGTATAGCTGTGGGTAGTGGTCATCATGCCTTTGACGATGCCAAAATTTTCGTGAAGCACTTTCAGTACGGGAGCTAGACAGTTAGTAGTACAGCTAGCATTGCTGATGACAGTGTAGTCACTGTGCTTGTAGTTGTGGTGGTTGACTCCCATCACATAGGTGCCAACTTCTGGCCCCTTACCGGGAGCAGTAATCAGCACTTTTTTAGCGCCGGCAGTGATATGCTTCGAGGCACCAGCTTGGTCAACGAAGACGCCGGTTGCTTCAATAATCAGATCAATACCCCAATCTTTCCAAGGCAGGTTGAGCGGATTGCGATCGCTCACGCATTTAACTGTCTTGCCATTGAGAATAATCGAATTTTCATCCGTACTGATGTCCACACCCTTCAACGTTCCCATCATGGAATCGTATCTCAGCAAGTGAGCATTAGTTTTCGGATCGGAAGTGTCATTAATTGCTACCAGCTCAAGCTGGCTATTTTCTCGGCCCAGCAAGCAGCGCGTAAAACTGCGCCCAATACGTCCAAAACCATTGATCGCGACTCTAATCACCTAGTACCTCCTAATGATGGCAGCCCTTAACTCAGGCTGAATTTTTGGAAAAATTTAATAATTGACTTCTGACACCAGATCATATCGCAAAGGCTGATCCTTTCTAACTTTTCGTCTGTATCGAAAAAATCTGAAATTTTTGAGAAGGCAGAAATCCGAAGGCTCAAGGCATTCAGCTTTCGGCTGCTGGTTGCTGGTAAAGCTGATGGGCCGCAATATAACTCCCGACAACTTCCGGTACTAAGTCGCCCAGCTCGCGATTTTGGGCCCAGCAGCGGCGGATGTGGCTCGACGAAATCTCGATCGCGCGCATGGACAGCACCTCCCAACAAATTTCCACATCTAGCAGAGCCATCTGTTCGGCAACTTTGCAGCAAACAGCATTTGTCTCAACCTGCATCCTGTCGTCAGCATCAATGGACACATCGCTCAAACTATCGCCCCACTCAGATGCTGCCCCTATGTCCCCGCTTTCTGCTGTCTGCGGATCTACCTGACTCGGACGCGGGCCCACCAACCAGTGGCACAACCGCCCGATTTCGGCCGAGCGGTGCCATTTGGGAAGAGTTCTGAAAGCATCGCTGCCAATAATCCAGTGCAGCCGATCGCCTGGATACATTTTTTGCAAATACAGCAAAGTGTCGATCGCAAAAGAACTGCCCGAGGAATTTGCCTCCAACGGAGCTAGTAGGAAGTCTGGGCGATCGCCGAGCGCCAGAGCGAGCATGGAGCGCCGCCGCTCAAAACTTGCCAAATCCGATCGCCACTTGTGAGGAGGAGCGCGATCGGGTACCCAAATCACTCGATCGAGATTAAATTGACTCACAGCCGCCTGGGCTACCAACAAGTGACCCCAGTGCACCGGGTCAAAAGTACCCCCAAAAATCGCTATTTTCCCCATAATTCCCAAAAATTAGGATTAATTAGGATTAATACAGACAGACATCGCCCAAATTTCATGTTTGTGCGCTTTTACCACTAAGCTCAGTCACTGTTTGACGGTTGCGATCGAATGTATAGTTTGTATATAACTCATTCTCAAATAGGTGAGGTATGACTGTGATTTAAATTGTTGGGCTGTACCTTGATGTAATGTATAAAAGAGCGTAAGAGGGCTGAAGCCCAACAACGTACCTTTATTAAGTGAGAAAATGTATACAGATATGTGAGAAAATACTGTGGTGGCGATCGAGTCAATCTCTGATTTTCAGGAAAAAATGACCGTACCCGCAGATAAATAACTAGAAAATGAGCGAACTTTTGTGATACGTGGTAGTGTTTGTAAATCCTGATGGGTTTTACCCTCAATCTTCGTACAAAGGTTGTGGGGCTTTTGCTGCCGTATCCCAGCACAGCAGGCGGGTAGAAAGAGAAAGAATGCAGGAGATATGCAACCGCCCACAATTAGTCAGTTAGCCCCGACCCCAGACCCCATTCTCTCTGACCTGCAATTTTCGAGCTGTGACTGTTCCGGAAAACTACTCGGTACTAAGTCATATAGGATACAAGACAAACATCTCTACAAGTCCCACAATTCTAGGGACGCGCAGAGAATTTTGTACAAAATCTCTAGCGAACTGTATCCTGAAAAAACAATTCTTGATATGATATCGCGTGTTATTGGCGTGGTGTGGTGTGTGAGGAGCGAAGATGCCGAGTTCTGTTGATTTCAGCGGGAGACCATTTCATTTCATCGGCATTGGTGGAATTGGGATGTCAGCCCTTGCCTACATTCTAGCGAAACGCAAGTTGCCTGTGTACGGCTCCGATATTAAATCGAGTCACATAACCGAGCGCTTGCAAGAAATGGGAGCTCACATTTTTTGGCGTCAAGACGCCAGCAATTTTGAAATATTTCAAACGGCCCTCAACGGTAGCAGTCCCGATCGCGGGGCAGCCGAAAAGGCCGTATCCTCGGCAGTCGCTGGCACGGTAGGGACTTCCGTGGCGACAGCCGAATCTCTCAAATTGAACGGCAAGGGTTCTGGCCCCCAAGCAATTGTGGGATTGCCTCAAGTAGTATGTTCGACGGCAATTCACCCGGCAAATGCCGAATATCGAGCTGCCCTAGATTTGGAATGTCCGATTTTTCATCGATCGGATGTGTTGGCAGCGTTAATTCAAGATTACCAAAGCATAGCCGTAGCAGGGACTCACGGCAAAACTACCACTAGCAGCTTAATCGGCTTTATGCTGATGGCTGCGGGTCTGGATCCGACGATCGTAGTAGGAGGCGAGGTAAATGCTTGGGAAGGGAATGCCCGTTTAGGGGAAGGCCCCTACTTGGTCGCCGAGGCTGATGAATCCGACGGTTCCCTCGTCAAGCTCGCAGCCAAAATTGGCATAGTGACGAATGTGGAACTGGATCATCCAGACCATTACGATACCCTCGAACAGGTAATAGACACATTTAAAGTGTTTGCCCAAAACTGTCAAACGTTGGTGGGCTGCATAGACGACCAAATCGTCAAAGACTCCCTTGCACCGAATGTCAGCTACAGCTTGAATCCGGACAGCGGTGCTGACTACACGGTTTCCGATGTGGAATACGGCGCCGCCAGCACCAAGGCTGGCATTTGGGAGCGAGGAGCTTTCCTGGGGGAAATGGAGTTGAAGTTGTTGGGCAAACACAATCTTAGCAATTCACTAGCAGCCGTAGCAGTTGGTCGATTGTTGGGGTTGGAGTTTTCGGCGATCGCTTCATCGATTGCTGGCTTTGAAGGCGCTCGCCGCCGTTTTGAAGTGCGGGGTTTTCACAATGACATCCTGTTTGTGGACGACTACGCCCACCATCCCAGCGAAATTCGCGTTACCTTGGCCGCTGCTCGCTTACGCATCGAAGGTAACGAAAAGAATTCCAAATCCCGAAGAGTAGTTGCTATTTTTCAACCGCACCGTTACAGCCGAACTCTGACATTTTTGCCAGAATTTGCTCAATCTTTTGGGGATGCAGATTTGGTTGTCGCTTGCGATATTTATAGTGCTGGGGAACCGAATTTAGGAGAGATTAGCGGGCAGCAGGTTGCTGATTTGATTGCTAAAGAAGGCCGAGAGGTTGAGTTTCAATCTTCTCTGGAGTCGGTAAGTAAGTTTTTAACCGAAAATCTGCAACCGGGGGATTTGGCTCTGTTTTTGGGTGCTGGCAATCTGAATCAGATTATTCCAGAGGTGATGGCTTTTTATCAACAAGCCGATCGCCCGGATTAGCTCTCGCCCGCCCCAAGTCGATCGACATGATGGCGGTGCAGGTTGTACCGACACTGCTGTCTGGCGACTCTCTCAAAACAGTCGCATAAGTTACGCAAACAGAATTTGCTACCACCTCTTCAAGCGAATGTATTTTTAAGGATTTTCAAGATGGTGACTATATCGAATGACTCCTGTGTGAAGGAAAATCGGCGAGTGTATTCTCCTATTTCTTTGCGGGGAACTGACTGTAAAATTAATTCTCAAGTTTCTTTGGCGGGTCTGACTTCTTTCCGAGTCGGCGGCCCGGCTGAGTGGTACGTCGCTCCCCGCAGTCTGGAGGCTTTGCAAGCGAGTTTTGCCTGGGCGCACGATGAAGGGATACCGGTGACTCTCCTAGGCGCGGGTTCTAATTTGTTGGTGAGCGATCGGGGTTTGTCCGGTTTGGTCGTCGCCACTCGCTACCTGAAACAGGTAAACTTTAATGCAGAAACAGGTCAAGTTACAGCCGGGGCGGGGGAGTCAATCCCCCGCCTCGCTTGGTTGGCGGCTAAGCGGGGCTGGAAAGGCCTGGAATGGGCAGTTGGCATACCGGGCACTGTGGGAGGCGCTGTGGTGATGAATGCAGGCGCTCACAGGGGCTGTGCTGCTGATATTCTAGTCAACGCTCGCCTGCTATCCCCTAATGGTAAGGTGGAAATTCTCACACCAGAAGCTTTGGGCTATCGTTACCGGACTTCAGTGTTGCAAGGGGGCGATCGACTGGTAACAGAAGCGACTTTCCAGTTGCAGCCGGGATTCGATCGATCGATCGTCATGGCAGAAACTAATAACAATTTCAGCCAGCGGCGGACGAGTCAACCCTACCACCTGCCTAGCTGCGGCTCTGTTTTCCGCAACCCCAGCCCCAAGGCAGCAGGCTGGTTAATCGAACAAGCGGGACTGAAGGGATACCAGATCGGTGGCGCGCAAGTAGCTCAGCGCCATGCTAATTTTATTCTTAACTGCGGGTCAGCAACGGCCAATGATATTTTTCAAGTGATCCGCCACGTTCAACAGCAAGTCGAGCAGCGGTGGTCGCTGTTGTTGGAGCCAGAAGTTAGAATACTGGGAGAGTTCCCCTTCTAAGGCATGATTGAAGTAATACGGAAACGGCAGACTGCCAGCGCACACATCATCACAAAGTAGTTATGACAAAATCAGGACAAGGATTTGGCTTCGGCCTGGGCAAAATGAAAGAACTGACTGAAGCTTTCAAAAAAGCTCAGCAGGTTCAAGAAGGAGCTAAAAAGCTCCAAGAAGAGTTGGATGTAATGGAAATTGAGGGAACTGCCGGCGGCGGCTTGGTTAAGGTTTTTCTCAGCGGCAACCAAGAACCCCGCCGCGTCGAAATCTCACCGGATGCGATCGGTGAAGGTGCTGATGTGGTTTCTGAACTCGTCACGGTGGCGATGCAGGATGCCTACACTAAGTCTACGGCAACGATGCGGGAGAAAATGGAAGAACTGACCGGCGGACTGAATCTCCCTGGGTTCGGCTAGTCATTAGTCATCAGTCATTAGTCATCAGTCATTAGTCATTAGTTGACTGTTGACTAATGTTATTGGTTATTGGTTATTAGCAGCCCCAAGCGAGCAACAAATGACTAATGACTAATAACGTTCGCGAGCGGGGACAGCGCTAATGACTAATGACTAATAACTAATAACTAATGACTAATAACTAATGACTAAATTATTGTTTGTCTGCCTCGGAAATATCTGCCGATCGCCCTCAGCAGAAAATATTATGAATCACTTAATTAAACAAGCTGGTTTGAGCGATCGCATCACCTGCGATTCAGCCGGAACTGGCGGGTATCACATTGGCAGCCCCCCTGACAACCGCATGGCGTTGGCGGCGAGGAAGCGCAAGATTGAATTGTTAGGCGAAGCCCGCCAATTTAACAGGAAAGATTTTGAAAATTTTGATTTGATTTTGGCGATGGATCGCGACAATTATCGCAATATTCTTGCTGTTGATACTGCGGGAAAATATAAAGATAAAGTGCGCTTGATGTGCGATTTTTGCCGATCGCACGACTTGAAGGAAGTTCCCGATCCTTACTACGGTGGGCCGGAGGGATTCGATCGGGTAATTGATTTACTGCTGGACGCTTCGGAGGGTTTGTTGGAATACGTTATCAGTCAGGAACAATTAACAATTAACAATTAACAATTACCAATTACCAATTACCAATTAACAATTACCAATTATAGCATTTCGATCTCCCCTATGAGGTACGCACTGGGCTCCGTGGGCACGCAGGCATACCTCACTACGCTTGAGAACCGCCATACCAGAAAGAATTGGTTGAAAGCCCCAAGCTTTTTCGGGAGAAATTAAAATCAGACTATTCATTACTCAAATCCTCTTCCTTCTAGGTAGAGGTCGCTGTCAATTGTCAACTGTCAACTGTCAACTGAACAATTACCAATTACCGACCAAATGGTGTTCCATCGCAAAGCGAACCAGTTCTGCCCGGTTGTTGCTTTCAGTTTTTCTGAACAAGCTGCTGACGTGCTTTTCGATGGTGCGAGGACTGAGGTGGAGCCGATCGCCGATTTGAATATTAGAAAGACCTTCTGTCAGCAAATCTAGCACTTCCTGCTCTCGTTGCGTCAAATTCGGAGCATCGCCACTGCCATATACCCGCGCGAACGAGCTATCCCGTAAAGAATCGCGCGTTTCTGGTTTTTGAGTTAAAAAATCAGTTTGAGGCTGGTCATTGGCGATGATACCTGTCGCTGTTGGCATCTGTTCGGGTTCGGGGGAACGAGACGGTGCCTGAGCAATTAGAGCGTAGCGATCGAGCAAAGAGCGAATTACCGCGCCCAATTCCGGGAGTTCAAAAGGCTTAGCCAGAAAATTGTCGCACCCCATCTGATAGCCGCGAATCCGTTCCTGCGTGCTCGTGCGTTCCGTCAAAAAAATCACCGGTAGCAATCGGAAGGCGGGACGAGTCCGAACTCGACGCACGAATTCGTAGCCATCCATCTCGGGCATTGTAATGTCGGTAACAATCAAATGTGGCTGAAATTCCTCTACCAAGCCTAAAGCATCTTTGCCGTTCTCAGCAGCGATTACAGAGTATCCCGTAATTTCCAGATAATCGGTAATCGACAAGCGCGTCGCGAAATCGTCGTCAGCAACCAGAATCGTCAAGGGCATGGGCGGACATTAAAAATTAAACATTAAAAATTAAAAGTGATTAATTTCACTTTTAATTTTTAATTCTACTGTTTAATTCTGTTGTTGACACTCCCCGAATATCAAGGTACCGGGATTCTTAAGACATTTCTGTCAAAATATCCCTTTTGTTAAGGTTCCTTTCGCTGACTACGTTTACACGCTTAAGTGCGTAGTCATGTCTCCTCAAAATGTTTTGGGCGTAGACTTTCCCACCGGCAGGGGGTTGGTTTTTTAATCTTGTCTGATGTGTTTATTTTACCATATTCATTTGTGAAGATGGATTTGTTATTTTACTGAACAATGGCGAAAAGCCGGCCACTCAAGAAGGGGTTTTAGACCCATCTCTCTGATAAGTTGCAGTTAAAGTACCAGGTTGCGCTAATGTTCCCTGCAAAGCTACGCCGCGCCCGTTGGCTGCCAAATGCCGCAGAGTTTTGTAAATTGTCTCGATTTGCTCTGGCCTTCCTGCTTTTTTTGCTATTTCTGATACAGATAGAGGTGTTGGAGCGTCTTTGATAACTTGCAGCACCAGTTGCTGCAAATCTAACACAGCAGCGGCCGCTTTTTTACCGGCTTCAACCCCTGGCTGGTGATAGGCATTGACATTCACCAAGGAACCGTAAAAACCTACGGCTCTTTCGTAGAGGGCGATTAATGCTCCTACTGTCCGAGGGTTGACTTTTGTAATTGTGACGGTGATTGAATCTCGATGATTTTCGTACAAAGCTTGTCGAGTTCCCTGCAACAAACCAGATAAATAATCTCCCGAGGTGACGCCCGGTTCTACTTCTGGAGAAATTCCTTGCCTGTCTTCCAAAACTTCGATAAATGTTAGGAAGAAATTCGGCACGCCTTCTCGGAGTTGCTGGACGTAGGCGTGTTGGTCGGTGCTGCCTTTGTTGCCGTAGACTGAGATTCCTTGATAAACTGTGTTGCCGTCTAAATCTTTTTCTTTGCCGATCGATTCCATGACTAATTGCTGCAAATAGCGGCTGAACAATAGCAGGGAATCTTTGTATGGCAAAACTACCATGTCTTTCTCGCCGCGTCCGTTGCAGGCAAAATACCAGGACAGGGCTAAAAGGGCTGCGGGATTGTTTTTAATGTCGGGAATTCTGGTAGCTTCGTCCATGACTTTAGCGCCATCGAGCATCGCCCGAATGTCGATGCCTTGCAAAGCTGCTGGTAAAAGTCCGACTGCTGAGAGTTCCGAAGTGCGTCCTCCCACCCAGTCTGACATGGGGAAGCTGGCTATCCAGCCTTGTGCTTTGGCTAATTTGTCTAGTTGGCTGTCTGTGCCGGTGATGGCAACTGCCTGTTTGGCGAAGTCGAGTTTTTGGGCTGCGAAGGCTTTTTGAACTTCGATCATGCCGTTGCGGGGTTCGGGGGTGCCGCCGGATTTGGAGATAGTAATTACTAAGGTGCTGCTGAGTTTGTCTTTGATTTTGTTGAGGATGCGATCGATCCCAGCCGGATCTGTGTTGTCAATAAAATGAATTGCTAGGGGTGGAATGTCTGGGGATAGGGCTTCGGCGACGAATTGAGGCCCGAGGGCAGAACCGCCAATGCCGATCGAGATTATATCGGTAAATTGCGGAGCAAATGGCGGTTTAATATCGCGACTTTGAACTTTCTTGACAAATTCTTCGACTTGTGATATGCCTTCGACTATTTCTTGTTTTAATTCTGGAGTGGGAGCTAAATCGGGGTTTCGCAGCCAGTAGTGGCCCACCATGCGGTTTTCGTCGGGATTGGCGATCGCGCCTGCTTCCAAAGCTGTCATATCTTTGAAAGCTTTGTCAAATTTGGGCTTGAGTGCTGCTACCGCATCGTCGTCGAATCCCATCCGGCTGATATCGAGATAAAGTCCCAATCCAGAGTGATAGTAAAGCCAGTCTTGATAGCGTTGCCAGAGTGCTGCGGCGTCCATATAATTCTCTACGATTCTTATAATGTTCGATCGGGCTAGTCGGGAATCAACCAATTGTAGTTTAAAACGATGTTATGTATGGCTTTTGCAGAATCCCAATAAATTTAAGCATGACTCGTCTGAAGGCGAAACCCTCCGACAGGCAGAAGAGTCTGGCAGAATTAGAGAATAAAAATGTGACTAGCCCAACAGTCTGAGTAGGTAGAACGCCCATTAGTGGCAAGGCCCCATAGATACATCAAAAGTAAAGTGAAAGCGACAGATAGATTTAAATGTTGTCAGGGTTCGGCTTGGGATTTTAGTTTGACAACAGTTAAATTTTGGCAAGTCCCTTTAAAATAGGCATTGCAGTCTGGTTAAATATACTTTTTGCGGTCACTCAATCATCGGCTAAAAATATAATGAACAACTGTCAAATACCAAAATTGTAGTATAATATACAGCAATAGTGCTTCACTTAAGAATGCTCCCCCTAGCCCCCCGACTATCAGGGGGAGACAAGAGTATTTTCAAAGTCCCCCGACTATCAAGGGATGCGAGGGGGATCTCCGGGCAATAAACAGCGCGAACAGAAACGTATTGGAATATACAGATATTATAATTAAAGTGCGATCGACTATGCTTACTCTATCTCCAGAATTAAAAGAAAGATTAGCAACTCCGCTAAAAATCGGCGACTTTGAAGTCAAAAGTCGTGTTCTGCAATCGCCCTTATCCGGCGTAACCGATTTAGTATTTCGCCGCCTGGTGCGCCGCTACGCCCCGGATTCGATGATGTACACCGAAATGGTCAACGCTACGGGTTTGCACTACGTGAAGCAACTGCCACGAATTATGGAAATCGATCCAAACGAGCGCCCGATTAGCATTCAATTGTTTGACTGTCGGCCGAATTTTTTGGCGGAAGCGGCACAAAAAGCTGTAGCAGAAGGAGCGGATACTGTTGATATTAATATGGGCTGTCCGGTTAACAAAATTACTAAAAACGGCGGCGGTTCTTCGCTGCTGCGAGATCCCGAAACAGCAGAGGCAATTGTGCGGGCGGTTGTGGATGCTGTAGATGTTCCTGTGACAGTGAAAACTCGCATCGGTTGGACTGACAAAGAAATTAATATTGTGGAATTTGCCAAGCGGATGGAAGATGCGGGAGCAAAAATGATTACCGTGCACGGGCGCACGCGATCGCAAGGTTACACCGGCCCGGCAAAATGGGAGTGGATTCGCCGTGTTAAGGAAGTTTTATCGATTCCCGTCATTGGTAACGGAGACATTTTTTCAGTGGAAGCAGCGGTGCGGTGTCTCGAAGAAACTGGCGCCGACGGAGTGATGTGTTCGCGGGGAACTTTGGGCTATCCATTCTTGGTGGGAGAAGTCGATTATTTCTTGAAAACAGGTGTGGAAAAGATACCTCCGACACCAATTGAACTCCTTGAATGTGCTAAGGAACATCTACGGGCTTTGTGGGAATACAAAGGTGAAAGCGGTGTCTCTCAAGCGCGCAAGCACTTAACCTGGTATGCTAAGGGCTTCCCCGGTGCTGCGGAATTGCGGGGTGTGTTGGCTGTGGTAGAAACGGTTGAGCAAGGTTGCGAATCGATCGATCGCGCGATCGAGCAATTGCCAGCAGTTTAAAACCCTGGGAGAGGGACTCGCCAAAAGCCCGCTGTTGCGAGTCCAATCGCTGGCAAAAAGTAAGGTTCGTAGTGAGGACTTTAGTCCTCTAATTCAGAGGACTAAAGTCCTCACTACGAACCGTTTTTATTAACAGTTGAAAATTTGTGTGTAGGGGAAAGCATGGACTCATTAAAAGGGCGAGATTTATTAAGTCTGGCCGATTTAAGCATTGACGAATTAAATTATTTACTGGATCTCGCAACCAGTTTAAAATCGGGAATGGTCAAGCTGAAACGCAACAAAGTTCTCGGCTTGTTATTTTCCAAAGCTTCGACACGAACGCGGGTGAGTTTTACGGTGGCAATGTATAAATTGGGAGGGCAAGTAATCGACCTCAATCCCAATGTAACACAAGTCAGCCGTGGCGAACCGTTGGTAGATACCGCCAGAGTTTTAGACAGATATTTAGATATTTTGGCAATTCGGACTTTCGAGCAAAAGGATTTAGTAACCTTTGCCAATTATGCCAAAATTCCTGTAATTAATGCGCTAACAGATGACGAACATCCATGTCAAGTGCTGGCGGATTTAATGACAGTCAAAGAGTGTTTTGGCAAGCTGGAAGGACTGACGCTGACTTATTTTGGTGACGGCAACAACATGGCTAATTCGCTGATGTTGGGCTGTGCAATGATGGGGATGAATGTCAGAATTGCTTGTCCTAAAGATTTCCTGCCAAATCCTGAAATAGTAGCAAAAGCTGAGGCGATTGCTAATGGCAAAACCGAAGTTACTGTGACGGCTGATGCGGAAGCTGCTGCTAAGAATACTCAAGTGATTTACACTGATGTTTGGGCAAGTATGGGACAGGAAGAGGAGGCTAAACTCAGAATTCCTTTGTTTGAACCTTATCAGGTAAATGAACGACTGGTAGGGATGGCCGATCGCAATGCCATCGTACTGCACTGTTTGCCGGCACACCGGGATGAAGAGATTACCGATGCGGTGATTGAAGGTTCGCGATCGCGCGTTTGGGATCAAGCGGAAAATCGGATGCACGCTCAGCAAGCTTTGCTGGCTAGCATTCTCGAAAGCGATTAGGTTAATAAGATAAGACGGCGGTTAAGACGGCGGTTAAGACGGCGGTTGAAACCGCGTCTACACAGACAAAACCCACCTCCGTGGGTTGAAGAGTGGGCAGTTAAAATTACGCGATCTTCGGAGTCTTCCGTTATTTCAAAATAAGACGGCGGTTGAAACCGCGTCTACACAGACAAAACCCACCTCCGTGGGTTGAAGAGTAGGCGGTTAAAATTACGCGATATTCTGAGTCTTCCGTTATTTCAACCGCCGTTTTATCTGAACCGTATTGGATCAAAACCGACTGCAATTATTGTATTAGTTTGATAGCGGTTGTCAATTTGATATAATAGGTGGCAGCATTTCCCCAATTGCAATATTAAAAGCGGGAAATTGCAGCGGTGAAATACTGGCAGTTTCCTCAAGAATGACTTCGCTTTGATACCCATCATCAGCGGGTTCTCGAAAAACGTGCAGTTGTCTGTCATTCACATTTAATACCCAATAATCCACAATTCCCGATCGCGCGTAAATTTTGGCTTTAATTTCGCGATCGTAAGCTAAGCTGCTGTCTGCCACTTCGATAATTAGATATACTTCTGATGGCGTCGGATGGTGAGTGGCGTAGTCAAAGGGATCGATTCTAACTACAGCGATATCCGGTTCGGGTTCGGAATTGTCATCGAGGGCGATCGGATCTTGCATTCGTACCCAAGCCAGATTTCCAAAAAGGTTTTGCAGCAATCTATCTGTACGCCCTAAAGCGGAGGTGTGAGCAGTTCCTTTTGCACTCATTCTGATAATATTTCCTGAAACTAATTCGACTCGTTCCTCTGGGTGAAAAAATCCCATCTCTCCCAGCTTCTGATATTCTTTAACTGTCCATTTGCGGAGCGTAAAAGGGGCTTCTGTTATTAGCATAGCTTCACCAAAAATATCGCAATTCCATCCAGGATAATTTTATTGTAGCTTATTAGGTAAAGTATGCAGCGGTAATCCGAGCGGGATTGTGCAGCCTCTCTATTCCCTCTCTCTGCGCCCTCTGCGCCCTCTGCGGTTAATAAAAAAACAATAAAATGATTCAAATGATTCAGGTTTCGATCGCCGAATTGGCGTAAATTGCCAATTGCGATCGATTTCGTAAATTCAACCGATTCAGTAGATGAGTAACATGAGTTTTCACCGTTCCCTCAGAAATAAACAACTGCTGGGCAATATCTCGGTTAGTTAAACCTTTACCAATCAACTGCAATACCTCTTGTTCGCGCGGGGTTAATTGTGTCAGTGCAGCGAGTTTCGAGGGTTGAGCGGTAGGTGCTGGATTAGTAGGTTCTGAATTAGTAGGTGCTGCACAAAATCCTGTTATTAGCTTATCCATTAAGCCAGGAGCCAGTTGAGTATAACCCGATTGCACCAAACGAATTGCCTGTGCTAACTCTTCCGATGGCATATCTTTCAACAAATAGCCCTTGGCCCCGGCCCGCATCGCATCAACAATGTATCCATCGTCATCAAAGGTAGTTAATACCAAGACACTCGTATTTGGAAATGACTGGCAGATCAGGCGAGTTGCTTCTCTACCATCCATCACGGGCATTTTTAAATCCATTAATACAACATCGGGTTGGAGAGCTTCGACTTGCTCTAGAGCAGCTTTACCGTTGTGGGCAATTCCAATCACTTCTAAATCTGATTCTAGGCTTAACATAGCCTTGAGCCCTTGGCAGATAAGCTGCTGATCGTCAACTAGCAATAGACGAATCATGGGGAAATTCCTAAATCTCTTATCCCATAATAGTTCTTAATTGCACAGACAAAGAAAAAACGCCAAAAGAGGTTACGTTAATTTTACATTTTGTTACATGAAGTAATTTATTTTCGCCTACCTACTTAACGGCAGGCTAACATCGATTCTACATCCCGCTGCGGGTGATGTTTCCAGGTGAAACTCTCCGTTGAGAGAAGCAATTCGCTCTTGCATTCCTCGCAATCCAAACCCGCCAGTACCACTTTCTAATTTGAACCCCCGCCCGTTATCCTCAACAGTCAGGTGCACTCGATCGCCCGTTGTGTGCAATTGCAGATGAACCTCGGTAGCTTGGGCGTATTTGCAAATGTTAGTCAATGCTTCTTGCACGATGCGATACAGCGTTTTGACAACTTGAGGTGGTAATACAACTTCCACGCAAATGCTGCTGGTAACAGTAATGCCCATACTCTGGCGAAAGTCTTCCATCAGCGAGGAAATCCCCTGTTCCAAGGTTTCTTCTGCTTCTGCGTCAGCCCTCAGCGCATTTACCGATTGTCGAACTTCTTTCATCGCCACCTTACCGAGTCGGTGTGCTTGTTCCAAAAACGGTTGTGCCTCTGTTGGGTCATGCTGCCAGAGTTTCATGGCGGTTTGCAGTTGAATGTTGAGCGAAGTCAAGGCGTGACCCAGCGAATCGTGAATCTCTCTAGCAATGCGATTGCGTTCCTGAACCGCTGCTAAATCTTCTATTTGCAGGGCATATTCTCGTAGCTGCGCGTGGGCTTGCGATAGTTGTTCCTGAGTTCTACGTTCTGCTAGTAAGGTACTGACCAACTGCGACACGAAAAATAGCCCCAATCCAAACATCAACAATTCTGCCGTCTGGTGCATCCAAATTTGTTGTTGCTCGACATTAGGCAACATCAGGGGTATCACTCTTTGAAGATACTGAACTTGATGAAACATATACATTACCAGCGAAAGACCTGCCACTATCCACCGACCGGGAGATTCAAATAAAAAACAACTGCGAATTAACACGATCAAATACAGCGTCGGTAGGATATGCAGGTATCCCAAGGTTGTTCCGTAGAAGATCAGACCCATTTCGATCGCCGTATAGAGATAGCGAAACGAAGTTTTGCCTGCCGGCAAGATCCATCCCATCAAGGCCAGGGATACCAGGATCAGAATGTGCTGTACGGGAATACTTTGACGCTGCCACGCTTCGATGCCTGCCATCACTCCACAACTGGCTAACATGATCCATTCGGTGTACAGCAAAAAGCGAAACGGTTGGGGTTGGGTTTTTAGTAGGGATGCGATCGCAGTCATGGCAGGGGCCTCCAGTAGTTGTGGCTCTCAGTATTCCCAAAAAATACTGCAAGTCAGACTGAATGTCTATAAAACTCGGCAATTTTCTAACTTTCGCTGATGCTACCCCTGGGAACTATGACTAAAGTTATAGCCGATCGGGAGAGGCAGCGCGAACATCGCACTCGGCAGTAATGGGCGATCGCGACTTTTGGCAGATAAGCGGGCGATCGAGAATATCCATTTCGTTGATGTCAGATCGAGACGTTTTTCAGATGTGTTGAACCGAGTTTATTTCCTAAGATTGTGACATAGCAAACCAAAGCAAACAGTTTTGATTTGCCTCAATAATTCACTTAATATCTAGGAGCAACCAACATGGCTTTAATTAATGGAACCAACGGCAACGACAATCTGAACGGTACTGCTGCTAGCGATACCCTGCGGGGATTGGACGGAAACGATAATCTGTTTGGCGGTTTCTTTGGGGACGATCTTCTGGATGGTGGAAACGGAAATGATACAGCGACCTATCTAGGATTTGGTAATAATATAATTGCGTCTTTAGAGACTAACAAAGCAACTTTTTTTGGAGGTAGCGGAACTTTCATCGGTATTGAAAACTTAATTGGTGGTAACAATCAAGATGTCTTGACTGGCAACGCTTTTAACAATCTGATCGATGGTAGTTTTAGCAATGACGACATCTCGGGCCGGGCAGGGGACGATCGCCTAATTGGTGGAGACGGATTCGATACTTTAAGGGGAGAATTAGGCAACGATAACCTGCGAGGTGGCAACGATACGGATTTGCTAGACGGTGGAGATGGGGCAGATTTCCTCGCTGGCGACAAGGGTAACGATACGATGATCGGCGGCAGTGGCGATGACAACTTTCAATGGGTGGATGGCGACGGCAGCGATCTGATTCAAGGCGGCAGCGGTAGCGATAATTTGTTATTCAACGGTTCGATCGCGCAAGGGGATAATATTAACCTCACCCAATCGGGATCGAACATTGTATTGCAGCGCACCAATCTCGTCCCCGTAACCTTAACAACCACAGGCATAGAAAGTTTTAATGCAATTAACGGTTTAGGTGGCGATGATGTTTTGACTGTCAGCAATCTAGGCGTGGCAAGCGGTGTCGGATTTATCCAATTCACGGGGGGGGATGGCAACGATCGCCTGAATGCGAACTCCAGTGTATCGCCAAACATCGATTCTAGTGGTGGTAACGGTAATGATGTTTTGAACGGCGGTAACGGCAACGACTCGCTATCGGGCGATCGAGGAAATGACGTTATTGTTGGGGGTAACGGGAACGATTTAATTAAAGGTGCCGAGAGTGGCAATCTGGGACGGGGTGAGATCGATGTGCTCATCGGCGGCGCAGGTCGAGATACTTTTGTGCTGGACAATTTCTATAATGATGGCAACATCATTGCAGATGGCGATGCGCTCAACTTTTTCAATGGCATTGATGGCACGGGAGATTTTGCTCGCATCATAGACTTCAGAATCGGTGACGATCTGATTCAACTGTCCGGGCCTCGCAATAGCTATGAGCTCAAACCCATCACCAATTCCCTGCGAGGAGGGAGTGTCGCTCAAGATATGGGAGTTTTCAAGAAAGGATTTTTACAGCCCCTTGAGTTGATTGCGATCGTTCAAGATGCACCCAGTAACCTAAATATCAACGATACAACGCAATTCAGAATCAGCTAGTTTTGTGTCGATCGATCGCACTGCTGTTAGTTTGGAGCGAGTTTTGATTGTAGCTTGGGTAAGGTGCACGGGTTTCAGCTTAACTTGTTTTCCTGCGGTCAGCTTAATGCGCTTTCTCCCAGTCCGGCAGGGGTTTAAACCCCTGCCTCATAGCTTAAGTCGGTTAAAACCGACTGCAATTATTAAATTTATAGCCTTTCTCACAAAGATTCGCGGACGTTGTTGGGAAGAAGGCCCTCTTGATTTAAGCGGTTATATAAGCTGTCAGTCATACCTCATCTTTCTGAGAAAGGCTATATTACATAAATTAATCGTTACAAATAGATAATTCATGAATTAGTAAGGTGCGCAGTGCACACCCTAAAAAGTGGCTACAAACTAGCGAAGTAAGGTGCACATTGTGCACCCTACAGACTGATTAAGAGGCGGCGAAATTCACTTTTGTGACTTCACCTGCGACAACATTAACTGTTTGTTGAATTTGACTTCCATCAACTTTTAACTGATAAGTTCCCGGAGAAAGCTCGATCGCACCAAACCATCCTTTACCATCCGCCCGCAGTTGGCGCACCTTGCCACCAGCATTAACTGCCTGCAATGTCAAGCCCGCGCCGTCGCAGCTTCCTTGGCACTGTTGCAAATTTCCGGCGATCGCCCCAGCAGTCGGCCGCGACTTCCAAGGCATATCAGGAATCCCCGCCGGAGTGGCCCACACAGGCTGAGTTTGAACAGTTTTACCCGTTGCACCATCAACGTATTGACTAGGCTGCGACAGCGCATTATAAAACCAATCATTACTCTGCGACAGGAATTTCCAAGGCTGACGGGGCAAATCACCACTACCGCCCGATCGCAATTCAACGTTACTGTAAATATTGGTGCTAGCGTAGGAATAAAGCACCGTACCAGCAACGCGATTTCCTTTCGCAGAAGGCGCTTCGGCGCGGCGAATCTGCCCTAGAGTGTCTTCGATGTAGTTGAGATAGTTGCCAGGCCCGATCGCGATTTGGCGGTTGTACTGGTGGTCTTTAGCGTACTCGATCCAGTGGTCGTAACCCATCTTTTGCTGTGGCTTGTACTCGCGCTGGTAAGTCATCGGCATCGCCATGTCGAGAATACCTTCTTCCAGCCAAGCGCGCCAATCCTGCAATACTTCTCTGTAGGGCTGCGTTTTATACCAGCCTGCATCGTTAGCTGGGCCGTCTCCCCAGGCGATCGTCGCTGCGGTAATTTTAACGCGCGGTTTAATCGCCATGGCTTCTACATAAAGCTTCCGCACTAAATTTGTCACCTGATCGCGCCGCCACTGCATCCACAGAGGATCGCTGGCTGCCGGTTTGCCCGATCGACCGTTTTGTTGGTTGAAACGGGCGATCGAAGTAGGATTGTAGCCCCAATTCGGCCCGCCGTAGCGCACGTAATCTAGCTGTACGCCGTCCACATCGTAGCGCTTCAACAAGTCCAAATAGACAGAAACAGTATAATCTAGGGCGTCTGGATTACCGGGATCGAGGAAACCTTTCGCTTCGCCACTCGAAATCAGCATCGCCCAATTGTCCTTTCCTGGGGCATTGGGCCCATGTTGTTGCCAAACATGATTTGCAGGAAGTTTACCACCGGAAACTACTGGTAGCGTCACCATCCAAGCGTGTACTTCTATACCTGCGGCGTGGGCTTTGTCAATCAAATCTTGGAGGGGATCGAAACCTGCTGGAACATTCGGATCGGTGGTGCGGGGTTCGATCGCACTCGTGTAAAAGGCATCGCCACGGCGGCGGACTTGGGCGACGATCGCGTTGGCATTAGCCCTCTGTGCGTCAGCAATCAACTTGGTTACTTCTTGAGGCGTTTTGAAACCGGGGTTGAATGCGTCCACCCAGAAGGCGCGAAATTCGCTGGTTGGGGTTAGTGGAGGCATAATGGCGATTGCGCGATTCGGGAACAAGTTGGATAACCAACCGGGAGTCAGCAGAAAACTGATTGTTAAGCCGATCGCGAACAGGCTTGACAAAAAGAGTGTTTTAGTCTTTCGCATGAGGAATGTGTGAGAGAGCGTTTAACTGTCTTTTACGGACGTTTGGTGTGAGCGTCCGCTTGACATTTTGGCACATCTTTGAGTTAAAAAACTGATAGCGTGAAACTGTGTTCTGGAATAGCGATCGCTTATACTGGATTCTGGTATTTTCTATACAATCGCTTTATTTTTTCAATGTACGAACGCACTGATAGTGAGATTGAAGCAATTCAAGAACTACTCTCGCCACACTTTGGAACTGGTTTTGAGCCTGACGAACTGACAAATAGCGAACAGACAATCATCGAACAGGTATTGAAGTATGTAGGTAGCCGATTTACCCGGATGAAATATATCCTGGGTCTTGCCCTTGATTTTGCGATCGTCGCACAGCGTCTATCTAATGTTGATGACTCTGCCAAAAGATTAAGAGAAAATCTGACAATTGAACAATTATTTCAACGTTATCAAGTTGTCACTGAACGGGGAGAACAACAGGCAAATACACTAACTTTAAAATTTGGTCAATCAACTCAAGTAGGTATCCGACGTATAGAAGAGTCTATTGTTCAATTTTTTCACAGTCTCAATCGTTCTAAATATCCCAGTGCTTATGTTTACAATACAGGTCAATGGCAAAAATTTCAAGACCTACTGATTCTCTGTTTTAGTCTATCCGAGTCTGGACGATTTCAACTATGTCAACAACTTATTGATTTTGGTCTCGAACGATTGCTAAAGAACATATTTGTTACGAGAGAATCTTTGCGAATTCGCTTATTTGCCGAGATAGTAAGCAATTACCCGCGCAGCGATCCAGATGAAAATGGAGGTTTAGTTTTTCAAGCCATTGCTTGCGGTTATTTCAAAGCAGATCGACCTCATCTTAGCTTTGTAGTTGATAAGGTACGCACAGGTTCGTCAAGACAGCGGCGTTTTGGAGATATTGATTGTTATTACGGCTTGGATCTAGAAATATCAATAGAAGTAAAAGACTGCCACATTTCCATGAAAAACGTCAAGCAACAATTGGGAAGTTTCCAGAAACAAGTAACAGGTAATCAAATCCTTGGTGTGGCTTTTATACTCTCCATAGACGGCGAAGCGAGTTCTATACTTAGCGACAGTGGCATCATTTCCTTCGCACAAGATGAGTTAATTAGATCCGTGAGGATCTGGGATTGGCAAAAGCAGGATGCAGCCGTGCATGAGATGCTTCACTATCTTGCTCATGTTGAACAGAATCCTAGTGCTGTTGGCAGACTGCTGGCATTTATTCGCGATCGAGATCCCCAACACAACTCTCTTACTTATTATCAAAGTTAAACTGTGATTTCAAGAGCAAGCTGAATCGGAAAATTCAACTCTGAATTGAGTGACTTTACTTTTTGCGATCGGGCTATAACAATTTCATCATCTGAATGGCTTTGATAAGCCTTGATAACTTCCTTTCCTACCGCAAATCCGAGTAGTGGCGGTACGGCATTTCCGACTTGAAGGTACTGTGATGTTCTCGAACCAATCACCTCAAAATCATCGTCAAAAGATTGCAGCCTCAATCCTTCACGGACAGTCAATCCCCGATGCTGACTTGGATGAGTCGCTCGTGCAGACGAAGGTTTTCTCATGTTAGATGTTACAGCAATAGCTGGTTTATCACTAGCTAGCCGAGCATAGCTATTGTGAAAACCGCTGGCTGGTTGAAGGATCTCGGGAATTGACTTTCTGTTGCCACCATCTGGGATATACTTCAGAATTTCAATTAACTTTTGTGAATGATTGGCCGCCTCGTGATGTAGCAATATATTGGCGGTTTTCCGCCTAGCTATTTGATACTCAGTTTGCGGCATAATCTGGTAAAATTTACAAATCTCTCCAGCATTTAATGGCGGTAAATCTGAAATTGCATCAGCTACATTGACATAATAGTGAGAACTTGGCAGTGGAAACTCAGGCGGCAGCAATCCATCAAGCCAACCTATAAAAAAAGCACGCTTTCGCAGTTGTGGTACGCCGTAGTCAGCCGCTTTTAAAAGGCGACATTTCATGTGATAGCCGATATCAGCAAAGCTAGCGATGACTGAATCGCGCACTTTGCCTCCCTGCATTACCAACATTCCTTCAACATTCTCGATAATCACATAAGCCGGACGAATTTCAGCCACCAAGTCGCGAAAATTGCACCATAAAGAATTGCGAGGATCTGTAATCTCTCGCTTGCCAACGGTGCTAAATCCTTGGCACGGTACTCCCCCAGTAATGATGTCGATTTCTGCTACCGAAATTTTAAAGAACTCCTCTATCTCGGAAACGGTTGTCTGTGTTAAGTCAGATAGCAAACAGGGAAGTGGAGATAGGTTTCGTTCAAAAGTTTGTTTGGCGTTTTGACAGTAATCTATGCCGCCGATTGCTTGAATTCCAGCACGTTTAAAACCCAGAGTTAACCCTCCAATGCCGCAAAACAAGTCAAGGCTACGCGGAAAATGCTTTGTTTGAGTTTTTGTCATCGTTAGCTACCTCTTGAGAGAACTATATGAAAAGTCAACATACTTTTGCGAACTTACGGCACTTCCGACTGGGATCAGAATGTCCGCGCTGACTTCGTTCATTTTAACGGACAACATCTGTTGCAGGCTTATTCAAAAGATGAAAATATTTGTGAGCCAGAATGATGCTAAAATACGCTGTTTGTATGGCTGGTGCTGGCATCAGCACAACATATACTGTGATGTCAGCGGTTGAATTGACCGGAAATTGTCGATCGCACTCAGTAAACCAAATCAGTAGTTAGGCAAAATATGTCTGCAATGGAAAAAAAACCGATCGATGGATTGTGGGTATCAGTATTATACTTCGCTCAGGGTCTCCCGTACACCGTCGTTAATTTAATGTCGGTGATTTTTTTGAAAGGGATGGGAACCAGCAACGAACTAATCGGATTGACAAGTCTGTTATCTTTTCCTTGGGTATTAAAAGGTTTGTGGGGGCCCGTTGTTGATATGTATTCCACTAAACGCAAGTGGATTTTAAGAACGGAAATCATTTGTGCTTTTCTGTTTGCTTTCCTAGCTTTTGGTGTGTTGACGCCCCTGGCTATTATTATATCGCTGGTTGTCTTTACAGCGATCGCCTTTGTTTCAGCTACTCACGACATCGCCATTGACGGATTTTATTTAAACACTCTCAATAAAGACAAACAAGCACTATTTGTCGGTGTTCGCAACACGGCTTATAGAGGTGCCGTGATTGTCGGTAGCGGTGTCTTGGTTTTCTTGGCCGGTAAACTAGCAGAACAGCATTTAATCCCGGTAAATGCAGGCGATACTAAAACATATCAGGAGATTCCGCTGTCACTTTTCGGTTCGTCTTATAATGTGTCTCCGATTAACTACGGATGGGCGACAGCCTTTGGCATTTGCGCGCTGATTTTTGTGCTGATTTATCTGTTTCAGCGGTGGTATCTTCCCTATCCTAGAAATTCTGCTGCGGAAACAGGCGCACCCCAACAAAAAATTAGCTTTTTTGAGTCATTTAAAACCTATTTCCAGCAAGATAAAATTGGTTGGATTGTGACTTATGTCTTGATTTTTCGATTGGGAGATGCCCTGACTTTTAAAATGGCTCCTCCATTTTTAATGGATAAAGTTGAGAAGGGAGGATTAGCAGTTTCTACGTCAGATATGGGTTTGCTATCAGGTACTGTCGGGATAATTTTTCTGTTAATCGGAGGGTTGCTGGGCGGTTATTTGATTGCGAAACAAGGACTGAAAAAATGGATGTGGCCGACGGCGATTATGCAAAATTCAACTAACTTGCTGTATTGGATGTTGGCAATCAATCAACCGGGGATTGAGTGGGCCTATGCTGTAAATTCGATCGAGCAATTTACTTACGGACTTGGTGTAGCTGCCTATACAGTGTTCTTAATGCGGACTGTCCGCCCTGATTACGAAGCATCCCACTACGCGATTACCACGGCTTTCATGGCCGCAGGAGTGCTGATTCCGGGCGTTTTTAGCGGTTATTTACAGACTGCATTGGGCTATCAAAATTATTTCTTGTTTAGTTCACTGGCTGTGATTCCCGGTATGCTGACGATTTTCTTTTTGCCACTAGAAGATGAGAAAAAATTAGAATCTATGCCCCGGCCTGGACTGGACGATCCAGATTAATTAAATTGTATCTGTAATTAGGTACGTAGTTGCGATGAAAGCGCGCTCTTGGTGAATATAAGCTAAGAGCGCTGAAGCGCAACTACGTACCTTAGAGGGAGGCAACGCAACCTTTGATCGATACTTTTGATAGTTTTATATCTCCTATCCTGACAATTGCTCCACCCTGGATTGCCCCGATAGATAAGGGGTAGGCACGGGACACTACCCCTACAAATCTTCATGAATATTTTAGGAATACTATAATTTACTCCACAAAATATAGGACACAACAATGTTGTATCCCTACCCCATATAGCAATCCTAAAATTAGGTACTTAGTTGGGCAAAGTGCGCTCTTCATAATATAAGCTAAGAGCGCTGAAGCGCAACTACGTACCTTTAGGATTGCTATAGTCGCCAACTAAATCGAAATAAAATCCCTGGCTGTTAGCGGACTGCTTAGTACGCCGAAGAAACTGGCAAGAACTTCACCACTGCTGGCAATTTCGATGGTTGTTGAAATATCGGCTTGAGTAATTCTCAGTTGGTTGAAGCTCAAACCTCTGGTCAAACCAATTGAATCTTGACCCTGTTGAAAGTCTAGAAGTGTATCTGTACCGGCCCCTGCTCCTAACACAAATACGTCCCGTCCAGCACCACTAATTAACAGATCCGCACCCACTCCGCCAACGAGGGTATCGTCCCCGTCTCCCCCGCTCAAATTGTCATCTCCTTTGCCCCCGAATAGTTGGTCATTGCCGAGGCCACCGCTGATAATATCGTTACCTTTATTGCCGCTGAGAGTATCGTTTCCCCCATTACCAGTTATAATATCGTCCCCGGCCAAACCTGAGGTTGTATTGTTGGCATCGTCGCCTACTAAATTATTAATTTGGGAGAGGTCGAGAGCAGTTTTCATTGCAAGAACGTTTCCGAGAAAAGAGGTTCCCGGAGTGGTTCTCAATTGCTCTAAACTGCTGCGGGAAGCCAGGGCTTTTCCTAAGGGTGGCAGCGCAAAGTTTAAGCCTGCTAACAGCTCTAAATAATCTGAATCTGTAAAATTGAAATCCGGGCGGTTCAACTGGTCTACAGATATCTCTGTCTTGGTCAAACCGGGAGGAGGAGAGCTTAACAAACCACTTTGGGTGTGCTTGTCCAAGACAAGTAGCGGGTTAATAATCGGGTTAGTAAATGTTTCAAGAACTACTTTTCCGGGAAGAAAAGCTTCTCCTCCCAAACTAACAAAATCGCCACTAACTATATAGTGAGTTACATTTTTGCCTGCACTCGCTTTCTGCTTAAATGTATTGACTATACTTTGAGCAATTCCGGGAGAATTAAAGGTAACAATATCTCCGATCGCAGATGTGAATTCTGTGGCGGCTAGTTGCGTTATGGCGCCGCCCAAGCTGTGCCCGAGAAGGTCTGGTGGCAAGCGGCGGGGGTTTTTTGTTGTGTCTTGACCGATTTGTGTCAGCCAAGTTCCTAAGGCTTGTTTGTTGGCTTCAAATTGGTTGAAGCCGACGCTTCGCTTGTCTGCGTTGGCAAGATCGTCTACGAGGGAGTCGGTGCCGCGAAATACTAGAACTGGCGGTTTGTCTGGGGTGGTGGAGATTAAGCCGATCGCGTGAAATCCCGTTAGGGGATCGTCAAAAGTGCGATCGATTCGGTAGCCGACAGCCGTCAAACCAGCTTGAACTACAGTTTGTAACTGGGGGTTGTTATCTATGTAAACAAGCTGCTTGGCTATAGTTTCGTAAGCGGCGGGGGATGATGGCATATTTTTGTTATTTCCTGTCGTTTGATTGGGATTGGCTTTTTAAGCTAGTCAACTCATTTTACAGTAAATTAGGTTAATAAACAATATTTGTTTCTCCTATTGCGCGTTCCTAAATCACCCAATAGTCGGCTTGTGGCAGCGGATTTCGCAATAGCAAAAAACACACAAAAAAAGATTTACGCGCAATAACTTGCAGTTGTTGCGCTACCCAAACTACTATTTTTATCCATTAAATCTGCACGAAATCCGGTCGCGTGAGGTCGTTAGCGGACACGCCTCTGACGGTAGCAATAATTTCCCCAGTAATCGGGATAGTAATTACAGCTCCGTCAGCACTTGGGGTAACAATAATTTGAGGGTAAGTTAGACCCCGTGATAGGCCAATTAAATCTTCACCCTTTTTAAAATCGACAATCACATCTGCTCCGCCACCTGATTCTAATACAAAGCGATCGCGCCCTGCACCGCCAATTAAAAAATCGTTGCCAAATTCGCCGGAAATGAGGTCGTTTCCGTCGCCACCATCCAAAAAATCGTTGTTTCTGCCACCGTACAAGAAGTCGTCACCACTGTCGCCACTGAGGCTGTCATTATCTCGATTGCCTCTGAGAGTGTCGTTACCGGCGTTGCCGATAATTGTATCCTCTCCAGGGCCACCGCTAGCAGTATTGTTGCGAGCGTCGCCTAATAAATAATTTGCTTGCAGGGGAGCTAAACCGAATTGCATTTGTCTGATTAAGTCCACAAACGAAAATTCTGAGGCTGTTCTCAAACTCTCTGCACCGGCTCGGTTTCTGATTGCCACTGACACATTTGCTAGGGGAAAATTTAGTGCAGCAATAAACTCGTTAAAATCTGAGTCGTTGTTACTATAAGTAAATTCGGGACTGTTTAAGTTTTCGAGGGAAAATTGCCTCTGGAAAAAATCTGCGGGTGGAGCAGTTAACAAATTTTCTCTGCGATGTTTGGCTAAAACACTTAAGGGATTAATAGTCGGGTCTGTGAAAGTTTGGAGAAATACTTTTCCCTGGATAAATGCTTCGCCAAACAAACTGACAATATCTCCGCTGACAATGTAGTGACTGACATTTTTGTTGCCTGCCCTACTGAGATTTTTCCGAAAATTGCTGGCGATACTCGCTGAGACTCCGGGAGAGTTGAAAGTCAAGATATCGCCGCTCAGAGATGTGTATTCGCTGGCTACAATTTGAGCGATCGCTCCGCCCCAACTGTGCCCGACGACATCGGGCAATAATTTGCTGGGGTTTTTGGCAGTATCTTGACCGATTTCTGCGAGCCAGTTTTTGATACTATCTTTGTTTTTTTCAAATTCTGGTAAGCCTATGTCGCGGGAGGCAGAAAACATAGCGTCGCCGTCGATGAAGTCGGTACCTCGAAATACGAGGACTGGCGGTTTGGTGGGGTCAGAGGAACCGAAGCCGATCGCGTAAAATCCGGTTTCTTTGTCGTCCAATATGCGATCGATATAGTAGCCGTTAGTGTCCAGGAAGCGCGAAACTTGATTTTGCGCGTTCGGCTTTTGATTCAAAAAAACAATTGACTTAGCCAGAGCTTCATAAACAGCAGGCGAGGCACTCATAATATTTTATTTGGTGTTTGTTGGTATTTGCGATCGCTCTGGTTTTGAGCTAATTTTCCACTGTCAGCCATTATAACTGACAAGATTTGTATGGTACACTTGATAATATCTACTCAAGAATCATTTTTTGCGGTTATGACTATCATTCGTCAATACATTGCTCCATTGATCGCAATATTAGTATTTTTCGTGGCTCTGGTAGCAGTCAGCGCTCGCATCTTTTTGCCGGCTGACATGGCTGCCCCGGCACCGATTGAGGAACCGATCCCGCTCCATCAAGCGGTATCTCTGAATCCTATTTTCTTGGGGCTCAATTATTCCTCTCTCCCTGTCCAAATTCGCTGATGTCTGCTCAGTTGATACCGGGCTACAGGCTGCGATCGGGTTCTGGACTCGATCGCGCAAAACTGCTAAAGTTCCTGCACCATACTTACCGAGAGCTTTACCCCGATCGCGAATTGGGACATTTGGCTCAAACTGTCGAGCAGTATTTTTCTAAACAGACGCCGCTTTGGTGGGTAGAGTGCCTGAAAAACAGCCCGTTCGAGGGAGAAAGTTTTTCCGGGATCCCCTCGCAGCCGGCAAATCCCACATCAGTTGTCGGATGTTTGTGGTTGGGAAATGCGATCGACCAAACCACTGGAGAACGCCACGGTCACATTTTTCTGCTCTACATAGCACCGGAACACCGCCGTCAGGGACTAGGTGCAGCTTTAGTTATTCAGGCAGAAAATTGGGCGCGTTCAAGAGGCGATCGGCAAATTGGTTTGCAAGTTTTTCTGAGCAATCAGCCTGCGATGAATCTCTATCAAAAATTAGGCTATGAGAGTCATTCTGTCTGGATGATCAAATCTCTTTGAAAAACCAGAGGTATTTGTTTGCAGTCAGGGGTGCAGCGGCTTGTGCAAGGCAAATATGTTTGTAGGGGCGAAGCATGACCGCAGTCAATATAAAATTATAACTAATAACTTATATGCGGTCATGCTTCGCCCTCTTCAAAAACCAGATGCACCAGCTCTTCTTCCTGACTGCGAACAATAGGAGGACTTGAGAGTTGAATCGGAATGCTTTTATTGCCGGAAATGCTAATTTATATTGACCGCTGAATCAGTTGCGCCCGTAGCATCCTCTCTGCGGTAAAGTTTTTTTATGAACAATAACGACTACACCAACGCCCTCGATCTTGATACGGAACTGGAAAGCCCTTTGGATCATTTTGATGAATCCGAACCCCCGCTACCAGATCCAGAGGAAATGCTGCCTTTGCTGGAATCGCCGGAACCTCAGCACCGGATGATGGCGGCGCGGGCTTTTTGCGAACTCCAGGACGATCGCGCGATTTCGCATTTAATTAATTTGTTAAGAGACGGTTGTCCCTTGGTGCGGGTGAGTGCGGCCTATGCTTTGGGGCGAAATCCAAGTCCCGATGCTGTGGAACCGCTGATCGAGCAACTCAACCGCGATTGGAACGGTTACGTTCGCAAAGGGGTAGTTTGGGCCTTGGGAAATTGCAGAGATCACCGCGCTTTATCGCCCTTAATTGATGCTCTGAGAACTGATATTTCGGCGGTACGTTTGTGGGCGGCGAGTTCTCTGGGTCAAATGGCAAAAGTTGGTTACTATGTGGTGATTGCGGGGATTCCACCGTTGATTCAAGCATTGCGAAGAGACTCTGTATCTGCCGTTCGCAGTAATTCCGCTTGGGCGATCGGGCAACTGGCGCGCGAGTTACCGAATAATGTAGTGTACGCTGGGGCGATCGACGCTTTAATTGAATCATTAGAAGAAGATGAAGACATGGGCGTGCGCGACGATGCTAAATCTTCGCTGTTGCGAGTCGGCGATCCGCGAGGTTTGCAGATTATTGAAGACTTAGAAATGGAAGGAATATTATAATGAATATTCCACAATTAAGCACCGTTTACAAATTCCCAATTACCCGTTACCAATTATGAACTTCATCAATCCCAAAACAGATTTTGGCTTCAAAAAAATCTTTGCATCGCCCCAGCACAAAGAAGTTTTGATTAGCTTCCTGAATGCCATGCTCTACAACGCAGAGCCGACAATTCAAGACTTAGAAATCATCGACCCCTACGCCGCACCAGCAATTACTGGTTTAAAAGACACTTACCTGGATGTC